>JAGPKI010000155.1 GCA_018054005.1 Caldisericia bacterium | reverse complement strand
ACATTATATAATAATCTTCTCGTAATTCGTCACTAAACTATATTTGGTGACAAATTACGAGAATTATTTTATCTATCTAAAAGCATTCTCATTTCTCTTATATTAAGTGCAATTCTGTTTATATCGGCTACAGCATTTAAATTATTGTAGCTAGCTGCAAAATATAGCTTTCTAATTGGTTCTGCCTCATTTAGCAAATCTACTATACTAAAACCAAATAAATCACAAATTTTTTCTAAGCAGTCTACGGTAAATTCTTCTTCTCCTGATTCGCACTTAGCAAACTTGTCAGTACTAATTTCGAGGAAAGAAGCCATCTGCGCTTCTGTCAGATTGGCTTTCTCTCTTGCTATTTTTACTTTACTTCCTATTTCGCTCATTTTCTTCCTTTTTCTTTTTACTATCTGTTGTATAAAAGCCATCCCCTTTATAAATAATTGCTGGTGCAGAAAATATCCTTTTTGTTATTGGATATTTGCAAAAAGGGCAATGTGAATGTAAACCGAGTACTGTGTTAAAACTTGCAGATATTTCAAACATCTTTCCACAATTTTCACATTTATATTGATAAATCGCCATATTCTTTAACTCCTTCTCTTGTTATTATTGGATATTCTTCAGTTAACATTTTTTCATAAAACGGCAATATTACCTTCTTTACATTTTCTTCAGAACTTTGCTTTAAAGCAAATTCATAAGGCTCTTTTTGCGCTTTTTCTTTGTAGTCATATATGTTATCAATCACTTCTCTTAATGCTTTTACCCAATTTGAGTACCCGTTCTCTGTTAGAACTCCATAAGGTTTTAAATCGCTGTATGTTATGTAGTCTGTGGCTATCCATGGTTTTTTCAAAATCATATATTCCAAGGGTTTAATCCAGCTTCTTCTCTTGTCATATTCCCCAGAAAGAGGAGCAAGCCCAATATCAAGACTGTTTATAACCGATAAGAATTCTTCTTCGCTAACAAATGGTTGATATATTTTATTTTTAATTTTTAGTTCATCAAATATTCTTTTATCCCCACCAATGAGCACTTTCACGTTAGGATATTCTTTTTCTATTTTTCTGAGAGCATCAAGTAATCCACTGTCTACAAAACTGTGATAGTGAGACATACTACCGTGCCATCCAATAAGGATTTCTTTATCACTATGAGGATGCATTATCCCAACATTTTCATATTTTTCAAGGTCTAAATAATTTTTAATATAATAAGTATTGTTATATGGGTACCAATCTTTTGCCAACATTACAGAAGGAACTTGTATCCCTTTAAATAATTGAATTCCCCATTTAAATTGTGTTGCTGGGTGAGGGATAATCTTTGCCATTTGTGTTTTTTCTGTACCATCTTTATTTTTTATTAAAACAGGCTGAATCCCGTTATGCCAGAAGTCGTAACTAACATTTGAAGGGTGCATCAACAAGTATGCGTCATCAAATATTCCTATTAATGTTTTATTTCTTACTTTCCAAAACTGTATCGCCGTTAGAATGTCGCCAAAATAATTTCGCTCTACTACGATAATATCAGAATCTTTTGTTAATTTTAATGCTTCTTCATCATTTGACGCCCACTTATTTATATGAATTGTATTTGCTTTATTCCCATTTGTTTTATTGACATACTTTGCTGGTATAATACAGTTCCATTTTGAACAATTAAATTCATTTTCTCCGTCGGCATAAACATATAGTATGTTCAATTTTTTCTCCTTTTATAAGCCATAATCTTCAGGATTCTTACCTATGTTGGTTAATACTCTGTTTTGATTTTCAATTACCCAGTTTTTATTAATAGCTGTATCTCTCCATCGTTTATATATTATAGGATAGCTTATACTAAAATCCTTTTTCCCTGTTGCCTGTGTTTTATCTGCAGGGCGAATTGTACTTTCTGCATCTATTATTTGCAGATTGTAAAAATCCGTGTTTCTGCTTAATGCAATCCAGAAATCATAATCTTCACCGGTTTCTAATGTTGTATCATACATATAATTGCCAGATTTATTCCATGCCGCTCTTGAGAATAAAACACATGGACTGTGAGCAACATTTTGTATGAGAATTAAGTCTTTATTAAAAGGACATTCCCAATATAGTTCCTTTTTTACACTTACGTACACCCCATTTTTTACATTCCAAATGTCTTTTAAAGCTCTTGTATATACAATTTCAGCACCAAATTTTTCCATTGCCCATAATCTAAACTCAATTGCCAAAGGAAGATAAATGTCATCATCGTCTAATAAACAAATATAATCGCCTTTGGCTTCTTTTAAAGCAACATTTCTTGTAGCAGAAACCCCTTCGTGCTCTTTCTTGTTGATGTATTTTATTCTTTTTGCTTTTTTATAATTATTTTTTGATATACCTTTAATAACTTTAGAGATGTCTTCCCCACCATCGTTTACAATGATATGCTCTATGTTGTCATAAGTTTGGTCTATAATAGATTGGATTGTTCTCCCAATTAAATTTGCTCTATTATATGTTGGGGTTATAACTGTTACAAGCGGGTTTTCCAAGCTGGCTCCTTTATGATAATTTTACAATTGTTTATTATACCACAGTTTTACAATTTTGTCAAGTGACAACCTGCTATTTTGCAAATTAAAATGAAATGTTCACAAGATAATTCTTATATCGTTCCACAGGTATCTTAAAATCGACGTTCGTTTTATATAGATTTGAATACCCAGCTTTTTGAATTGCCACCATAGGAACAGTAATAAACATATTTCCTAAAGGCATAAGCATATCTGAATAGACTACGTCTATAGGAACATCCATGTGGTTTTCCAATATAGGTAATATTCCTTTGGCATAATGCCTATTTACTCCATACGCTTGCAAAGAATAACTTCTTGTTAGCTTCGCAAGATGCGGTGATATTTGATAGAAATAAGTCATTGGATTTCCACCAAGAAAAAACATATCCCACCTTGGAAGCTTAGATAATTCGTCTAATGCCTTTTCTATATATTCCAACTTAAATTCTTTTTGTTCTTTTTTATTACTAACACAAGTAAACTCTACATCATCTTCAAATATTAAAATGTTCTTATTCTCTGAGGCTGCTTCTTTTATTAACTCAATGTGAGATAGAAAGCACCCAAGAACTGGATTGTCAGGGCGAGAGATGGCGCTAAAGCGTTCTACATTTAAGTTTAATTTCTTAAACTCTTCTAAAGATTTTTCCCACCTATCTTCTCTCTCATCTAGATTTATGCAATAGATTAAATCAAAAAATTTTTTTATTTCCATTTCTAAAATATCTCCACTTC
>JAGPKI010000154.1 GCA_018054005.1 Caldisericia bacterium | reverse complement strand
CGTCAAAAGAAACTTTTGTAGAGTTAACTTTGAAAGATGAACAAGGTTCTGAATACAAAGTTTTGAGGAAATATATAACTGCTAAAAAGGATGCATTAACCGTAACTTTTCCTGATAATAAATCTTTTACTGATGCTGATGCAACTTCAAAACTTTCTTCTCTTATTAAATTGAGCTATAGAGATTTTGTAACTACTGTGTATCAAAGACAGGAAGCTATAAGAAGTTTTTTGGTGCAAGAACCAAGAGATAGAAATGATGCCATAGACCGTTTAATGGGACTTTCTGATTATAAAAATATATTTGATAACTTAGATTATAACAATATTCCGAAAAAAGAGAAGCAAATAAGTGATGTATTTATAGAAGTAGAAAAGTCATTAGAAGACACTTTAAGGTTGAAAAAAAATGACCTGGACACACAAAAGATGAATGCCAAAAGTCTTGAAATAGATGAGGATCAATTCAATCTAAAAGGCTTAAAAAGTAAGGCAGAGACAGAGATTTTCAAACCATTAACTGATTTCACTCAAAGCGTTAATTTAACCTTAGGAGAGATACCAGCATTAGAAACAGAAGATGATTTTGCAAAATTTAAAGATGCAGTAAAGAAAGAAATAACTCGTTTGAGGTCAGAACTTCCAGATCTTCAAACTCAAATAGAACTTAATAAAATACAAATTGATTTATCAAATTTGAAGAACAGCTTTACGGAACTGAAACAAAAGGTGGATGAAAATCAAAAAAGTTTAAATATCTTTATAGAACAAAATGGCGATGATAAGGCTATTCAGGAGAAAATAAATGAATTGGATAAATTAATTAAAGATAAAGAGGAAGAAATAAAAAGAGAAGATTCAAAAATTGCTTCTATTAAGTATGCTATTAGCTATCTTAAAATGGAGAAAGTAAATAAAAATATCTGCCCGGTCTGTGGTAAAGAAACTGAAGATTTATTAACTCACCTGGAAACTGAAATGAAAGAGCAATATGATCAAGCTATAGAAAAACTTACACAAGAATTAGAAAGTATGAAAGCAGATTTTAGGAAACAAAACTCTTTATTAAACGAATATTCTTCATTAATAAAAGTATTAAATGAGAGTAAAGAAAAGTTATCAGAATTCTATAAGACATTGAGTGAAGCATTAAAAAGAGAAATAACGGAAAAAGATGATGTGGTAGTTATTCTAAATATTCAAATAGAAGAGATAGCAAAAAAGCTACAATCTATTAAAGAGAGAATAGATAGTAAACAACAAAATTTGAGTAGAATAGAATCAGAATTAGAACCTATGGAAATAATTACAGAGATTTTAAAACTTACAAAAGAGATAAATGATATAACTAATTTTGAGGAAGATCCCACATTCCAAGAGTTAAAAGCAAAAAGAAATGAAGCTATGAAAGCTTTAAATAATATTCAAAGGATTGGTTTAGCTATAAGCGAAGCATCCAAAAGGGAAGCTAAAGATAAAGTAGAAAGGACCAGTAAAATTATAGAAGATTATTTTTGCAAAATTACGGATAATCCAGCAATCAAGAAAATAAAATTTGAAATAAATGAAGAATCAAGCAGAATAGGGTCTAATGATTATAAATTTAAAGATGTAAGTAGAGAGGAAAAAGGTAAAGATGAAAAGGGTAAAGATTTAATTCCTATTCTTAGTCAAGGCGATATGAATGCTTTAGCATTAGCAATATACTTGGGAATGGCACTGGAAGGTGCAGAAGATATGCCTTTTGATTTTATAATTATGGATGATCCATCTCAGAGTATGGGTTCTCATCATAAGAGGAATTTAGTGGATATTTTAAATGAAGTTTTGAAGCGTAAAAAAGTTATAGTATCTACTATGGATGCAGAATTGCAGGATTTGCTTAGTAAAAAAATCACTAAAATGAAGACCTGTCATAATTTTGAAGATTGGACAGATACAACCGGTCCAATAATTAATAAGGAGGAGTTATGAAATACGAAACCGTAGAGATGCTGAAAAATCTTAATGAACAATATAAAATAGAATTTGGCAAAATTTGCCAGAAACTGCTTGCTTTAAGTTGTAAAAGAGCAGGTTTTGATAAGATTGTAGAACGAGAAGTTCAGGGTGTGGATATAGATGCTTCAAATAATGCTGGAATTAAATATGCTATAGAGGTTAAAACCACTACAGATGATAGTATAAATATTGCGGATAAGGATATTAAGGGATTAGCTGATAGACAAAAAGATGGATATAAACCTTTACTTGCTGCACTTAGAATAGATGCATTGGAGGATTGGATTTTTGCTGAAGCTGAGTATTTAAATAAAGGTAATAATTTAGTTTCGTACTTAGAGATCTATAACTTACCTGAACTTCAGCAACTTATAGCTCCTTATTTTGATGATGTGGTCAAAGAACACTATTATAGTTTATTAAACAATTCAAATAACAAACCACTTGAATATTTAAAAAAGGAATTAGAAAAAAGTGGAATTACTGAAGTTGATCAATCGTAGATATAATTCCTTTTATTACAAGTACATAAAGAATATGGAAACATTGAATTTCATCTTATTAAAAGAGGTAAGTTAATTTTATAATTATAAATAGGAGGTGGAATCAGTATAGAAATAAAGTTGATTATTTAAGAGAAGATATTCTTGAACTGAATTCATATGAACCAACAAGCCAGAATAGAAAAATAGATAGACAGAAAAAGTATCTTTTTTTTAATGAAAATATCTGGATTACTTTACGAATATTATAGCTGAGAGATTGAATTAGTATCGTTCAGGACTTTATATTGAAACATCAATAGACTATTTTTTGTTATTATAGGTTTAAATCATAAAATAGGTAATAATATGTTAAAACTTAGAGAATTGTATTATATCACCCATATTGAGAATTTACTCTCTATTTTGAAAAGAGGGATTTTATGTCATAGAAAGATAATTGAAGAACAAATTAATTTTACGCCAATTTACGATGAGGATATTATTGCCCTCAGAAAGGGCAAAAGGGTTCCTGATGGGAGAGAATTATGGGATTTTGTAAATTTATATTTTCAACCCCGGAATCCAATGCTTTATAGAGTACTCTTTCATAGTAATTTTAAAATTGATGAAGTTGTAGTCATTGGACTTAAAAATAGCCTACTAAATAGAAATGATATTATATTAACAGATGGAAACGCAGCGAGTTCTAATACACAATTTTTTCCTGTAAAAGACAGGGATATATCAAAGTATATTCGTGAAAAAACCGATAAAGAATGGTGGGCAATAGAAGATGGTTCAAAAAGAGAAATTATGGCAG
>JAGPKI010000153.1 GCA_018054005.1 Caldisericia bacterium | reverse complement strand
TCTGTAGACCCATCATTAACTAAAATAATTTCAATATTTTTATGTGTTTGAGAAATAACAGAATCAATTGATTTAAGAAGCAATAAAATACGATTATAAAAGGGAATAATTACAGATACTTTTATATGATCTAATGATATATTCCTGCTCTCATATATTCTTTTTGCTTTATTACTTGCATATTTCGTTGCTTTCTCATATGGAGTTTGTTTTAAAAATAAATACATCTCTCTATAGAAATTGTATTCTGTATTCTCCAATTCTTCCTTTCTTTTCTTACTAATAGACTCCATCATTGATATCCATAATTCATTTCCTTCTGTAATTGCATTAGGGTTTTTGTTTGAATCTTGTAATGGATGAATTCTTGTTTTTGTAATAATAATAGGAATATGTTCAAACTTATATGATTCCATGAATCTTTTCCACATATCATAATCTTGAACACATTTCAGTGTTTCATCAAATTTTCCATACTTATCAAATGCAGATTTAGGAATAAGCAAGGTAATACCATTAATACAACCTCTTAGGAGTGCATATTCAGGTTTTTCTTTAAGTTCTTTATGATCAAATTTTACAAATTGTATATGTTCTCCTTTTTCGTTTATTAATTCATAATCACAGAATAAAATTTTTTTATCATCATAATTCTTAGAAAGATACTCTATTTGTTTTTCGATCTTGTTAGGATAATATATATCATCATGACTTAACCATGAGAAATACTCTCCCTCCATCTTCTCTATCCCCATATTCAATGCACTAGACACCCCTCCATTCTCTTTCTTAAAATACCTTATCTTCTTTCCATATGATTTACATATCTTATCTGTCTTACCTCCATCATTACTACCATCATTAATTACTATTACTTCTGTATTTTCATATGTCTGTGATAAAGCACTATCTATTGCTTCTTTAAGGTAGTTACTACCATTGTATACTGGGATTACTATTGATACTTTCGGACTAAAAATTTTTTTCATAAAGTTTCAAAAAACAATTCAAAATGTTTTCCTGTCATCTCTTAAACTTGAGTATAATATTTTTTAATGTAGTCTTCCAACCTTGAGAATCTATTAATTCCCAAAATCTTTTATACTTCTTTTTCAATAGGGAAAAGTACTCATTTAAAGATATTCTATTTTGAAAAGAGTCTTTTTTCAACCTCTGAATCTCCATGCCTTTTTGCTCTATTTCCTTTTCAAATTCTCTTTTGGTTTTTGCAGTAATGAAGTCTTTTATTCTCTTCTCAGAGTCCACAAGGGCTTCCTCATATTGCTTTTCTCCCCAATTCCAAAACTCCTTAGATTTAGTAAGAAGGATCCGCATCCAATCTGTTGCCGCAAATATATTTAATTCTTTTTTATCTTGTATTGGGACTGTAAATTCTGTAAGATCCCAATGTAGAGAGGGTGGATACTCTCCAACTACTGTTTTGACAAAATTGGCATTAATCTCCTTGGAATTTTTGAGAACTAAATCTAGATTTTTTTGAAAATTACTCTTAGCATAAATCCTGTAATGATAAAGAGATTCATCGTAAAGAACATATCCCTTAGTTTGGATTACGACTTGGGTTAAAAAGTCGTAATCCTCAGCAACCTTGTAATTTCTAAATCTAATATTATTTCTTTTAATGATATCCGCTCTATACATAGCAGCTGCACTGGGGACGGGGTTTAACCAAAAAAACAACCATTCTAATGGTACATCTTGCTCTTTATATAGAGCTGCAGAATTTATTTTCCCAAATGCAGACATATTCACAGAGCAAAACCCATATTCATCATTCTCCTTCAAAAAGGCAACTTGTTTTTCAAACCTTGAAGGGAGAGAAATATCATCACTATCCATTCTAGTTATATACTCTCCCCTTGATAAATCCAAACCTGTATTCATAGCCCCTGAAATACCTTTTCCATATTTGTTTTTACTGACCAGTATTCGATAGTCTTCCCGTTTATATCTCTGAATCATCTCCCATGTTTTATCGGTAGAACCATCATCTATAATAATTAATTCAAAGTTAGGAAAAGTTTGTTCAAGAATACTATCTATAGCCTCCTCAAGGTACTTTACAGAGTTATAACAAGGCATTATTACAGAAACCACAGGACCATTTTCTTCATAATATCCTTTTGCCCTTTTCATCACAAGTTTATAGGTTTTTCCCTGACCCGCTTCTTTCATACGCTTAGCTAAATCATAATAAAACTTAACAGGTTCAACACCAAATGATTCTACCTCATCAATATCTAGAGCCTTAATTGCCCTCATCCAAACTTTCTCCGATTCCTCAATCCTCGACTCTTCTGGTACGACTTTTGTCCCTTGATTATCGTGGAATCTGTATCTAATCAAAGTCTGTGGTGTAAATCGAACTGGGTACTTTTTAAATAATCTAAACCACATTTCATAGTCGTTTGCTGTTTTTAATCCTTCATTAAATCCTCCTATTTCCTCAAAACACTTTTTAGAAATTAACATAGAGCACCCATTGGTATATCCATAAAAAACAGCAAAGACTCCATTACTCAGAGCATCTACAGAATATTTGTTCTCGTATTCCGTCTTATAGATAGTCTTAGAGTTTTCATCTATATATTCAACATTTGAGTATAATATTGTATTTTTGTTATCAAGCATATCCAGTAGCTTGATTTGATCTTCTATCTTATTGGGATAATATATATCATCATGACTTAACCATGAAAAATACTCTCCCTCCATCTTCTCTAGTCCCATATTTAATGCACTTGCTACTCCTCCATTCTCTTTCTTAAAATACCTTATCTTCTTTCCATATGATTTACATATCTTATCTGTCTTGCCTCCATCATTACTTCCATCATTAATTACTATTACTTCTGTATTTTCATATGTCTGTGATAAAGCACTATCTATTGCTTCTTTAAGATAGTTACTACCATTGTATACTGGGATTACTATTGATACTTTGGGGTTAAAGGGTTTAGTCATAGGTTTTAAATTAATCAAGAATTTTATTTTAATTTTTTCGGGACATGTTTTACCAATCGTAAAGGTTTTGTGATTTTCCAGCTTCTACTTTCTTCCATTGTAGAAATCACTTCTTTTAATTTAACATTGTCTGTGCTTAATCTCAGGATTTCTCTACCCAGTTCTAAGATTTTCTTTTCTAATGTACTATTGTTCTTCTCTAATTCTAAATTTCTCTTTTCTAAATTTTGATTCTCATTTTGAAGAATGATTAAATCCTTTTTAATCAGCTCAACAAAACCTGTAATCGATTTAAGAAGGTTAAAAGTAGCATCCTGGTTTCTTTGTATCTGTAACTCGCGAACTTCTATTGAATC
>JAGPKI010000024.1 GCA_018054005.1 Caldisericia bacterium | reverse complement strand
TATCAGCATAAATAGGACTCATACATCCTAAAAGGTAAACTATTAATCTTTTATTATTTGTATTTAATTTTTTAACTTGTCCCAAAAAACTGATTACCTTAGAAACGGATTTTTCTCTCACTGCACATGTATTAACAAGCAAGATAGAAGCATCTTCTATATTTTCTGCTTTTTTAAAACCATTTTCTAAAAGATAATCTTCATATAAAGATGAATCGTAAAAATTCATCTGACAACCAAAAGTTTTAATGAAAAAATACTTACTTTCGGTTATATAATTCATGCTTATTCGTAATTGATAAAGCTCTGCCGCTTTCTGTATCAATTTCAATTTCTACATAGTCTAATTGAAATACATCACTTTTAGCAACTTCAAATCTTTTTGGAACACCTGTAAGATAGGTATCAATTATAGTATCAATATCTACTCCAATAATTGACTCATTAGGTCCACACATTCCAACATCTGTTATATATGCTGAACCTTTGGAGAGAATCATTGCATCATTCGTTTGTACATGAGTATGTGTCCCTAATAAAGCACTAATTAAGCCGTTTAAATAATAGCTAAGGGCAGCTTTTTCGGAAGTGGCTTCAGCGTGAAAATCAACAATTATAATATTTGTACTTTGCTTTAGTTTTAATATTTCTTCATAGCCAACTCTAAATGGACAATCTATTGCCTGCATAAATACTCTACCTTGAAGATTAATCAGCCCAATTTTTACATTTTTTTTTGTAGGGAATATTATGCTTCCTCTGCCAGGAGCATCTTTTGGATAATTCAATGGTCTTAATAGTGGATAATCTTTATTTAAATACGGTATTATTTCTTTCTTGCTCCATATATGATTTCCTGATGTTAATGCATCTATTCCAAAGGAAAGTAACTCCTCTAAATTATTAGGAGTTAACCCTTTACCGCTTGATGCATTCTCGCAATTAGCAATGATTACATCATATTTATCTCTATTTGAGCTTAAAAAATCTTTAACAATTTCTCTTCCAGGTCTACCAAATATATCACCAATAAATAAAACTTTTATAGTATTATTTTGCATAAGAAACAGCCCTTGTTTCTCTTATCACTACTACTTTAACCTGTCCCGGATATTCCATCTCATTTTCAATTCTATGAGCTATATCGTACGATAATTTAGCAAGCATTACATCATCTACTTCTGTTGATTTTACTATTATTCTTATCTCTCTACCTGCTTGTACTGCAAAAGCTTTTTCAACACCTTTAAAATCATTACATATTTTCTCTAATGATTCTATCCTTTTCAAATAAGCTTCAACTTCTTCTTTTCGAGCACCAGGCCTTGATGCAGAAATTGCATCAGCTGCCTGCACAATTGATGATATAATTGAAGTAGATGGAACATCTCCATGATGCGATTCAGCTGCATTTACAACTTCTTCTGCTTCACCATATTTAGAAAGAATTTCGGCTCCTAATTGTGAGTGAGAACCATCTGTTTCTCGATCAATTGCCTTTCCAATATCATGCAATAAACCTGCTCTTTTAGCTTTTATTGGATTTTCACCTAACTCAGAAGCCATTATCCCTGAAATAACAGCAACTTCTTTAGAATGAGCTAATATATTTTGAGAATAACTTGTTCTATACTTAAGTTTCCCTAAGAGTTTTATAAGTTCAGGATGAATATTAGTAATTCCTAATTCAAGAACAGTATTTTCTCCTTCTGTTATAATTGTTTGTTCAATTTCGTTTTTAGCTTGTTCTACTAGTTCTTCAATTCTTGCTGGATGAATACGACCATCAAGAATTAATTTCTCGAGAGCAATTCTACCAATTTCGCGTCTTATTGGATCATACGAAGATATTGTTACAACTTCTGGAGTATCATCAATTAAAAGGTCTACTCCAGTTAAGCTTTCAAAAATTCTTATATTTCTACCTTCTCTACCAATAATTTTTCCTTTAATGTCATCATTTGGAAGCGGAACAACAGATATTGTAGCTTCCTGGGTTTGTTCTGCTGCGACTCTTTGAATAGCAGAAGTTATTATTTCTCTTGCTTTCTTATCTGCTTCTAATTTAAATTGTTCTTCTAAATTTTTAATTTTTCCTGCTATTTCGTATTGTATTTCTGATTCAACCTTATTTAGAAGGATTTCTTTTGCCTGTTCCTCTGTCAAATTAGCTACTCTTTGAAGTTCTAATCGTTGCTCTGCAATTTGTCTTGTTAAAGTATCTCTGAGTCTATTTAATTCATTTTCTTTTATTGTAATATTTTTTGACCTTTTTTCTAATTGCTCATTCTTTCTTTCAAGTTCTTCTTCTTTGAAAGCCACTCTCTTTTCTAATTTCTGTAATCTCGATTGCTTATCTCTATATTCTAATTCGTTCTCTGCTTTAATTTTTATTGCTTCGTCTTTAGCTTGAAGGAGAATTTCTTTCTTTTCTCTTTCAGCAGATTCCTTTGCCTCTTGAATTATTTTGTTAGCTTTTTCTTTGGAAGCTTTTATGCCACCTTCATTTATATAAATTCTTATAAAGTATCCTGCTAAAATACCTACTATTAGCATTAATATTGGAATAATTATATTCATTCTAAAACCTCCTAAATTTCCATATTAACTATTTAAATTGCTTGTTAAGTTAACAAGATAGGATTCTTAAAATCCTCTTCTCTTAAGATATGTATATATTTTTTGTTTTGCTTTATATTGTTCTTCATTTATTAATTCTCCTTTCTTTTTTTCTATTAGTTCATTTTGGATTTTATTATGAGCTTCAAATGAATAATATTTTTCAATCATATCATCAATAAGTTCTCTTTCCGCCCCTCTTTTAAAAAGCTCATATTTAATTCTATTAATGCCAAATTTTCTAACATTTTGATAATAATTAATTAGTTCTTTAAATCTTTCCTCGTCGGATATAAGTAAAGATTTAATAAGTCTATTTATAGTATCATTAACTTCGTTTTGATTAAAACCTTTATCTATAAGTTTCTTAGAAAGTTCAAAGCTAAAATAAGGTCTCCTACTGATTAAATTTAGTGCAATTTTAAATGCATCATTTTCTACTTTTTTCATTGTTTTCAGATACAATAAGATTAAAACTCTGTCTTACTTTGTTTTCAATTTCTTTAAGCAAACTTTGATTCTCTTCAAGAAATTTTTTTACATTATCCACACCTTGTCCAATTTTATTATCTCCATAAGAGTACCATGATCCACTTTTATTTATAATGTTTTGTTCAAGAGCCAAAGCTACAACTGAACTAACATGAGATACACCCTTACCATAGATAAGGTCAAAAGTTGCAGATTTATATGGTGGAGCAACTTTATTTTTTACTACTTTTGCTCTCACTTCCTGACCAACCGTTACTTCTCCATTCTTTAAAAGTTCTCCTCGCCTTACTTCTACCCTAACAGAAGAATAAAACTTTAATGCTCTTCCTCCTGTGGTTGTCTCAGGATTGCCAAACATAATACCAATTTTCTCTCTAAGTTGATTTATAAAAATTGCGGAACATTTTGATTTGTTTAATACTGCTGTAAGTTTTCTTAATGCTTGAGACATTAATCGCGCCTGTAAACCCATTTGGGCATCGCCCATATTGCCGTCTAATTCTGCTTTTGGAACCAAAGCAGCGACAGAATCAATAACTATTAAATCAACTGCTCCACTACGAATTAGTATTTCAGCAATTTCCAATGCTTGCTCACCATAATCAGGTTGTGATATAACCAGATCAGTTAAATCTACTCCTAAGGTTGCTACGTAAGATGGATCTAAAGCATGTTCTGCATCAATATAAACAGCTTTACCACCCTTTTTTTGAACCTCTGCAATAGTGTGAAGCGCAATAGTGCTTTTACCAGATCCTTCAGAACCATAAACTTCTATAATTCTTCCACGAGGAAATCCTCCTATTCCCAGAGCAACGTCTAGGGAAAGTATACCGGAAGGCAGTATATCTTCTTCCAATCTAGTATATGATCCTCCAAGTTTCATAACTGAACCTTTGCCATATTCCCTTGTTACCTGCATCATTGCGGATTCAAGAGCTTTTTCTTTCTCATCCATTTTGTTTCTAAACTCCTTTCAATTTAAACTCTCTAATAACTGAATAAACAGGACCTGATGGATTAAGTACTGACTCCATCAAATTAAATCTATCAGCTGTTTCGGTTAAGTTGATACTTTTATTAAATTCTAAATCTAAATTTCTAATAGGTATTTTTAATCTTGCTATAGTTATATGTGGGAAAAATTCTTCTTCCTTCTTAAAATTAAACTTTTCTAAGGACGAATCTATGTCTCTTGATAAATCAATAAATGGTTCTGGTGGCACTATCTTGTAAAAAAGAACCCTTATGAGCTTTAGTGATGGAAAAGCTCCCAAATCGGTAATAGTAAATACACATTTTTTATGTTTTTCTCTAACATCATCCATGTTTTCTTCTATTTCTTTAACTATATCCTTCTCCACATTTCCTAAAAATTTTAATGTTATATGAAGATTCTCTTTTGCAACCCACTTTGCATTTATTTTTCCAATTAATTCATTATATGAATTTAAAATCGATTCTTTTGCATTTATACTCAATGGTATAGCAAGAAATAATCTCATACTTTAAAGCCTCTCCAAAGAATCTAAAAGCACATTTATTGCTTCAACGACAGCTTTATTTCTTATTTCTGTTCGGTTACCTTTAAAATTGTACGAGTGACATTCAGTAAAAAATTTAGTTGATAGTCCAATGTAAACAAGTCCAACAGGTGTGCCTGCTTGATTAACTGTGGGGCCTGCATTTCCAGTAATTCCTATACCAATATCATTATCGAGGAATTTTCTAACCTGTTCTGCCATTGCTTTCGCAACATATTCCGATACTACACCATATTCAGCAATTGATTCTTTACTTATTCCAAGCCTTAAAATCTTACTATCAATACTGTATGTTACCAATCCTTCTCTTAGGTATTCAGAGCTTTTAGGAAGTTCAGTTAATGCTGCAGACAATAACCCTCCTGTACAGGATTCAGCAATACCTAATGTAAGTTTTTTTTCTCTCAAAAGTATGGTTAATTTTTCTAAATTATTATACATTTATTTACTTATTGTTACGCTTTCACTTATAAGATTATAATCAATTGAGTTAGTTATTTTTGCTTTTATGATTTTTCCAACATTCTTCTTTAGATATTCTGTATCTCCCTTAACTATTATTCCTTCATCAATATCAGGGGCATCACGTTCGGTTCTTCCAAAAGCATAACCTTCTTTATCTAAAAAGTTCTCAATTAAAACATTTATTGTTTTTCCAACAAACCTTTTCCTAATTTTATCGGATATATCTTTTTGTGTTTTATAAGCTATTTTTAACCTTTCCTGTTTTATCATACTATTAACTTGATCAGTTAAAGAGTATGCATTAGTAAACTTTTCATTTGAATAAGCAAAAAATCCAACTCTATCAAGCTTATAAGTCATTAAAAAATCAATAAGTTCATTGAAAGCTGTCTCATCTTCTCCTGGAAAACCGACAATAAATGTTGACCTAATTGCAAGATTTTTAAATTCACTTCTTAATTTCATTAAATTATCAGTAAAGCTTAGAACATTAGTAGGTCTATTCATTCTTTTTAATATCTTAGCTGAACAATGTTGAAGAGGTATATCAAGATAACTAACAACTTTATCAATTGATAATAAATTTCTAAAAAATTCTAAATTATCGGTTGGATAAAGATACATTATTCTAATCCACTTTAGGTCTCTAATTTTTGATAATTTTTTAGTTATCTCTACAAGTCCATTTTTAAGTGATATGTCTTTACCATAACTTTCAGTATCTTGAGCTATGAGAATCAGTTCTTTAATTCCATATTCAGAAACAAGCATAGAAGCTTCATCAAGAATAGATGTTATTGATCTACTTTTATATCTTCCTTTTATCGAAGGAATTAGGCAAAAAGAGCAATTCCTATCGCATCCATCGGCAATTTTTAAGTAAGCATAGTAATTAGTTGAAGGTATTCTTTTATAACAAGATTCATTTTTATTATTTAGAAAATTTGACAAGTCAACAAAAGACTCATTAGAATTAATAAAATCTACATCAGGTACTTTTTCTCTAAGCTCAGTGGCAAATCTCTGCGCATAACAACCAGTCACTACAACTTTTTTACACATTCCTTTATCTTTATACTCAAGAACTTTTTTTATTGTATTTATTGCCTCTCTTCGAGCACTTTTAATAAATGAACAAGTATTAATTAAAACAATATCAATAGGTTGTGATGAGGTAAATAGATTTGTTAAAGTATATCCGTTTTCTATAAAGTATCCGCATAGGTTTTCAGAACTAACTAAGTTTTTAGGACAACCTAAACTTATTACAGATACAGATTTATTATTAGTCTTTGAGTATTTTTTTCTCAATGCTTCCATTTCCTCTTTTAATTTCGACTTCTATGGATTCTTTTGAATTAAGCGTAATCCTTAAATCAATAACTTCACCAGATTTGCCTAAGTTGCCAAGGTCAAAACCATTAACGTTAATCTTTATTCCACTAGCATTGCCAATTCTAAGATTAACGCTTTTCCGAGCATCAAAGGATTCGCTTTTATTTGGAAGCATTGTATATGAAGTGGTATTTTTGCCATCTATAGTCTTACTAATCCAACTATATGCATTGCTATCAATTTTTAAAGCTAATTTATCAAAGTTATGTGTTATTTTTTGAGGTTTTGGTGGAGTTACAATTATTTCTTCGATAGGTACTTCTATTTCAGGAGGTTCAATTTGATTATTTGGTAACGGATTTTCAATTATTTTTTCATCTATTATATTAGAAGTTGTATCACTACTCCTCAAACTATTAATTCCCCATACAATTAAAACTATTCCTATAATTGTAGCAATGATATAAAGAAATAATTTTGTTCGTGAAGCTCTCTTTGATTTTTGATTATTAATAGGCATATAATATGTAGGAGGAATAACAATATTTTGTTCTGGCATTATTTCACTTTGATATCTCTTTAAAATATAAAACCTGTCGAGTCCGAGAAAATCAGCGTATATTTTTAAAAAACTTTTAGCATAAACTGTTCCAGGAATTTCATTATAATTACCACTCTCTAATGCTTCCAAATATTTTTTTCTTATTTTAACAAGATTCGAAACATCTTCTAATGTTAAACCTTTTTCTAATCTTTTATTTCTAAGTATATCACCTATTGTTTCCATATATATAATTTTACATTAAATTTAGAGTATTTCAAAATTTACATAAAGTTAATTAACTTAAAAATTACTTTTTTTCTAAAAAAAGCATTTTGTATACCTCAGAAAAGTCACTTACTTCTTCTATTTTAAGCTCTTTTAAAATGTTTTGCGGAACCTCAGTTAAATCCTTATCGTTTTCCTTTGGAATAATAACAACTTTAACTCCAGCTCTTTGAGCAGCAAGTAACTTATCCTTAAGTCCACCTATAGGTATAATTCTTCCTTGTAATGTTATTTCACCTGTCATAGCAATATCTGCTGGAATTTGTTTATTTAGTAAAAGCGAAAATAGTGATGTACATATTGCTACTCCAGCAGATGGTCCATCTTTTGGAATAGCTCCTTCTGGAACATGAATGTGAATATCGATATTTTCATAAAATTTTGGATCAAGTGAAAACTTAGCAGCATTACTTCTTATATAACTTAGAGCGGCAGAAGCGCTCTCTTTCATAACATCACCAAGTTGTCCTGTTAGAATCAAATTCCCCTTACCTGCCATTTTAGTCGATTCAATAAATATTATTTCACCTCCATATTCAGTTATTGAAAGACCTGTTACTACACCAGGATCATTCTTTTTGCCTGCTACTTCATGCCTAAAAACTGGAATTTTGAGAAAATCAAAAATGTTTTTAGGTGTTACAACAATCTTTTTAAATTTAATTTCTGATTCAGCTTTCTTGAGCGCAACTTTTCTAAAAATCTTTGCAATCTTACGCTCTAATTCACGCACACCAGCTTCAAGAGTATAATCTTGAATTAACTTATACAAAGCATCATCTGTAATTTCAATGTCAGAAGTTTTCAAGCCATTAGCTTCTAATTGTTTAGGTATTAAAAAACCTTTAGCTATTTCTATTTTTTCTTCAACAGTGTAACCTGGAATTGTAATAATTTCCATTCTATCTCTAAGCGCTGGTGGAATAGTATGAACAACATTTCCGGTAGTTATAAAAAAGACTTTTGATAAATCAAAAGGTACTTCAAGATAATGGTCTGAAAAAGCACTATTTTGTTCTGGATCAAGAGCTTCCAGCAAAGCTGATGCAGGATCACCTCTAAAATCTATACCGATTTTATCAATTTCATCAAGAAGGAAAACTGGATTTTTTGTTTGAGCTTGTTTAATACCCTGAATTATTCTACCAGGTAATGCTCCAACATAAGTTCTTCTATGACCTCTAATTTCAGCTTCATCTCTAATTCCGCCTAAGGAAACACGAACAAAATTCCTACCCATAGCTCTTGCTATTGACTTCCCGAGGGATGTTTTCCCAACACCTGGTGGACCTATAAGACACAGAATTGGAGATTTAACATTCTTACTTAACTTTCTTACTGCTAAATATTCGAGAATCCTCTCTTTAACGTCTTTTAATCCATAATGATCCTCGTCAAGTATTTTTTTAGCTTTAACCAAATCAAGTTGATCAACTGTTTCTTTGTCCCATGGAAGAGCAAGGATCCAGTCTAGATAATTTCTTACAACTCCAGCTTCAGCCATCATAGGAGGCATTTTTGCTAATCTTTTAAGTTCTTCATCAACGATCTTTTTAACTTCCTCTGGTAAATTGATTGAATCAATTTTATTTTTATATGTGGCTGCCTCCTCAGAGTATTCTTCGCCTTCTATATCTCCAAGCTCCCTCTGTATTGCTTTAAGTTGTTCTCTTAAATAAAAATCTTTCTGTGTTTTATCAAATTTATTTTTAATTTCTGTCTCAATCTTTCCTTGTAACTCAAGTACTTCTATTTCTCGCTTTAATATCTCAATAAGCTTCTTAAGCCTTTCTTCTATATTAAACAAACTTAAAATTTCTTGTTTCTCTTCTATGTTGATGATTATTGAGGATGAAACGAGATCAGAAAGTTTGTTAGGATCTTTAATATTAATAAGATCAATATAATTTTCAGGAGAAAGCCTTTTATTTAATTGATAGTATTGCTCAAAAAGATCAATAACCTTTCTTGATAAAGCATTTATATAAGGTGTAATTTCAACCGATGGTACATATAACTCTACTTCTACTTCGAATATTCCTTCTCTTTTAATATAGTGTAATATTCGCACTCTATTAAGACCTTCAATTATTGCTCTTAAAGTTCCATCTGGAAGTTTAATAACTTGAAGAATTTCAGCAAGTACACCTACATCGTATATATCTTCAGGGTTTGGATTATCTATTTGTTCATTTTTTTGTGTAGCAACAACTATATAGCGATCCTTTTTTAATGCCTCCTCAATTGCATTTACTGATTTTTCTCTTCCAACAGTTAATGGCTGAACTATATTCGGAAATATAACAACATTTCTAATAGGGAGAAGATTTGCCCTTTTTGTAGATAAAATGTTGATTTTGTCCTTTTTATTCTCACTTCTTGTCATTACTTATAACTAAGTTCCTCCTTTGATAATTTCATCAATTATTCCATATTCTTTAGCCTCTTCAGGAGACATATAAAAATCTCTTTCAGTATCTTGTTCAATTCTTTTTATAGGTTGTCCTGTATGTATAGCTAAGAGTTCATTTAAAAGAGAACGTATTTTTAATAATTCTTTTACCTGAATCTCCACATCAGTTGCAGGACCCTGTGCTCCGCCAAGAGGCTGGTGAATCATTATTCTTGAATGTGGTAATGCATATCTCCTTCCTTTTGCACCTGCAGCTAAAAGAAAAGCACCCATACTTGCAGCTAATCCAACACATATTGTTGAAACAACTGGTTTAATGTATTGGATAGTATCATAAATAGCTAACCCTGCAGTAACAAGGCCTCCAGGACTATTTATATATAAAGAAATATCTTTAGAGTCATTATCAGCAGTCAGAAAAAGTAATTGTGCAATCACAACATTAGCAACATTATCATCGATAATATCTCCACCAATAAATATAATTCTATCTTTTAAGAGACGAGAATATATGTCGTATTGCCTTTCTCCATATGCTGTTTGCTCAATCACCCATGGTACTAATGGCATTTATTTATTTTCCTCCTTAATATATTTAAACTTTAAATTTGATATAAGATAATCTGTTGCCCTTTCTCTTGCAATCGTATTTCTAATATAATTTCTAACATCTTTCATGTTCAAATCCCTCTCATTATATTTACCCATTATCTCTGATATTTTTGCTTCTACTTCTTTATCATCTGGAACAAATTGGGGATTATTACTTATTAATTCTCTTAAAATGAGATTTATTTTAACCTGTAAAAGAGCACGAGGTTTAAAATTTTCTCTTAAAGAATCAATTGTTTGATTAGTCTGCTTTAAAAATTCTTCCATTGTCAAATTTGATTTATTTATTTCATTTTCAAAAGTCATAATTTCATTATCTATGTATGAATTAATCAAAACCTCAGGTATATCTTCTATTTTGGAATTTTCAGTTAGATATTTAAAAATTGAGTTTATTTGAGCGTTTTTCTTCTCCTTTTCTTCTTCTTCTATGGCTTCCTTATTTTTTTCATCCAAGAACTTAGCCATATCTTCTTCATAGTTTATGCTTTTAAGGAATTCTTCTGAAAAAGTAGGTAAAACTTTCTGTTTAAAGCCGAGCATTTTAGTATGTATTAATACATTAGTTCCATCAGAAAGTTGTCGTTCTATTACTTTTTCTTCGCCAGTTTTCATATCCATGAGTTCCTTATCAGTATCAGGGAAAAATTGCTCTTTTCCAAGTTCAATAATAATGGTATCAGTTTTTCCTTTCTCACCGGAGTCATTTTCAATAAAATATTCAACGACAGCAAAATCTCCAATTGACGGAACTCCTTCTTTATCAATAAAAGTTGCATTTGCTTCTAAAAGAGCATTTATTTTATCATTTAATATTGATTCTTTATCCTTATTTAATTTAACTTCAATTTCAACACCTTCTATGGGAGGCAAATCTACTTTTGGAAAGATAGAACCAGTTATTTCTAAGGTATATGGTTTTCCTTCATAAGGCATTTCTTTAATTTCAGTTACATTAGGTAGATTAATAAAGTCAAGATCTTTCTTATCTTTAATAATTAAATTATAAGCATCTTCAACTAATTTGGATAAAACCATCTCTTCAAACTTATCTTTATCTACATAGCCCTTAAAAACTTCATAGGGAACATGACCTTTCCTAAAACCAGGTACATTAACATTTTGCGAAAGTTTACCGAATGCATATTTAAAAGCATTATCCACTTCAATAGCATTAAAATTTATCTTTGCATGTACTACATTTTTTTCAATGTAATATTCAATTATTTCCAAAATAATCCTCCTTTAATAACATCAATAATATAAAGTATACCATATTTTGAATTATTCTTATTTAATAAGATTTGTTCATTTTAGTCCATTTTAACACCCTATGGCATTTCTGCCACAATAAGGGATAATGCCGGTAACACATGAAGTTTTCATAAATTCAATAACCTTCAATTGCTGCTTCCTTCCCTAAATTAAAAATTATCATTGAGTTTGAATATAACTCTTAAGGTGTTTTTTGTCTCTAAGTTTCTTAAAGCCAAGTAAATTCTTTAGTTGATTGTTTCCCTCATTAATATATTTTAGTCTTTTAGCTTCTGGGGTAGATAGACCTCTGTATCTTCTTCGGAAGTATATAAGTGTGTATTTTTAGAAATATTATGCTTTCTGCATTCTTTCTGTGTACTTAAGAAAGTTTTTACTTTTTCAGATCTTTTAAAATTTGAAAAATCTTTTCAACTGAAAATCTACTTCTTTTCATTTTAATCCTTACTTCCATTTTTATATTATAACTTAATTTTATTCTCAAATATGGGGGTAAGACAATTATGAAAATGACGAGAATAGTGATTTGATTACATAATTTTTAATGAAAACAAATTTAAATTAAAGAAGTAAAGTTTAAAAATTGAATGAATTCTAAATATTCATTATACTATATTGTGATATGAATATTATTATTAAGAATGGTAATGTATATGATTCTAAAGAGAGAGCTTTTCATAAGGTTGATCTTCTTATTAAAGATAATCTTATAGCTTCAATAGGTAATAACTTAGATTATTCTGACTTTGAATTGATAAACGCAGAAAGTTTTTTTGTTCTCCCTGGTTTTATTGATATTCACTGCCACTTAAGGGAGCCTGGCGAAGAAGATAAAGAGACAATTTATACTGGAACAAGAGCAGCAGCTAAGGGTGGCTTTACAAGAGTGGTTTCAATGGCAAACACTACTCCACCTATTGATAGCAAATCTATTTATGACTTAATTTCTCAAAAAATTGAAAAAGATGCTTTAATTAATGTTAATCAAGCTGGAACTATAACTGAAAATTTGAGAGGTAGAGAGCTTTCTCCTTTACTTAAAGAAGGTATTTTAAAAGTATATTCAGATGATGGTAAAGCCATTTCCAACTCAAAAGTCTTTATGGAAGCTTTAGAATGTGCCAAAGTTAATGGTTCCCTTTTAATATTACATGAAGAGGATAAAGAGCTTTCAGATGATGGATTAGTTAATGATGGTAATATATCTAAAAGATTCAGAATGAAAGGGATTCCTGCTTGTGCAGAATCATCAATTTTACTAAGAGACCTCGCAATATCCAATTATGTAGACTTTCCAGTTCACTTTACTCATCTTTCCTCTGGACAAACCGTTGATATTCTTAGTCCTCTAAAAGAAGAAGGTATAAATTTTACGACAGATGTTACTCCTCATCATCTTTTCTTTGATGAAGATGATATCGATCCAACGGATACGAGTTTTAAAGTAAATCCTCCTATACGAAGCGAAAAAGACAGACTATCACTGATAAAAGGAATTAAAAATGGAGTAATAAATTGTATAGCCACTGACCACGCACCTCATACTAAGTTTGAAAAATCGAGAGACTTCTCAGTGGCACCATTCGGTATCTCTGGGATAGAGACAGCTTTTTCAGTCTCTTATACTTCTCTTGTTAAAGATGGTTTTATGAGTTTTGAGGATTTTATTCCATTAATGACTTCTGAACCAGCAAAAATTCTCAATATAAATGATGAAGGTGAAATATTTATTCTAAAAAAAGCAAATTTAACTATAGTAAATTTAGAAAGATATGTATTAAATGAAGACAAATTGATATCAAAAGGAAAAAATAATCCTTTTATCGGTTTTGAGCTATATGGATTTCCAGTTTTAACAATATGTGAGGGAAGAATTGTCTACGCAGAGACTAATTTCTGGAACAGTTTTAGATAATTATTCTTTAGCCAAAGATATTTATTATTTATCTTTAGAAGCAGATACTAAAGGAATTTCTTTGGAAGCAGGGAATTTTATTCACATTTCTTGCCCTGGCAGGAATCCTGTAATATTACGAAGGCCTTTCAGCATCTTTAAAGCAGAAGATGGCAATATAAGCATTATTTATAAAGTTGTTGGTAAGGGTACAAAAAACCTTTCATTCCTTAAAAAGAATGATTGTGTTGATTTTCTAATTCCATGCGGAAATAGTTTTGATTTACCACCAAATAACAATGATATTGTTTTAATAGCTGGTGGTATAGGTATAGCTCCTTTTGGTTTTCTATTAAATTCTATTAAGAATTCTGATTTCAAAGGTAATATTTATCTTTATTACGGTGTCTCTTATGAAGAAGAGCGTATTCCTCTTTCCTTACTATCTCTTGCAGGTGTTAAATATTTTCTACATACTGATTACAAGAATGGTCAATTTGATAAAAACTTATTTGAATTCTTTAAAGAGAATGAAGTAGATGATTTTTTGTATTCTTATGTATGTGGACCCATAGAAATGCTTAAAGTTTTTTCCAATTATTTGATTCAAAAAGGTAAAATTGTCCAGCTTTCCCTTGAGGAAAATATGGCTTGCGGGATTGGGGCTTGTTTAGGCTGTACAATAAAGACTACCGATGGATCATTAAAGCATGTTTGTACCGATGGACCTATTTTTTACGCGGAAAGAGTTGATTTTAAGTCATTATGAAGAGACTCTCAGTTAGACTAAAAAATTTAGAATTTAGAAACCCTGTACTACCTGCATCTGGGACTTTTGGATTTGGTAGAGAATATTCCTCTTTCTTTGATTTGAATACTTTAGGCGGTATTGTAACAAAGAGCATTACATTGTCTCCAAGAACAGGTAATCCTCAACCACGAATATATGAAGTTTATGGTGGAGTTTTGAATTCAATAGGTCTTGAGAACCCAGGAATATCTTATTTTGTCGATAAAGAACTTCCATTTATTGAGAGTATAAACACTATAAAGATCGTAAGTATAGCTGGCTCTAAAATAGAAGATTATGTTGAGTTATCATCTATTCTTGAAAATACTTCTATTGATGCTATAGAAATAAATCTATCATGCCCGAATGTCGAAGAAGACTATGTTTATTTTGGTGAGGATGAGTCCGCTCTTAGTAAAGTAATCAAAGAAATCAGGAGTGAGACAGGTAAGTTTTTGATTGTTAAACTAAGCAGTGGCTCAAACAATATTGTAAATTTAGCAAAAAAAGCTTCAGAAGCAGGTGTCGATGCAGTATGTATTGGCAATACTATAAAAGGTATGGCAATTGATATAGATAAATTTGCCCCCGTCTTTAAGAATAAAGTTGCAGGTTTATCAGGACCAGCTATAAAGCCAATTGCCCTTCGAGCAGTATGGGATGT
>JAGPKI010000152.1 GCA_018054005.1 Caldisericia bacterium | reverse complement strand
ATACCAATAGGACTAAAATCTGGATGATTATAATCAATACCTGAATCAATTATTCCAATTTTAGTACCTTCTCCGTTAATAGAGAGATTGTTACTATCTGTCATATTCCAGACATCCGCTGCATGTATCGTTTGTACTAGTATATCCCTTAAAGGATAATATTCATCTTTAGTAAAATATATTCTCTCTATTTCTGGTTGCTTAAGTAAATAACGGATATTATATCCACTTATTTCTAATGCAGCTCCATTAAAAACAAGCTGATAGGACATAAGAAACTTTACAGTAATTACATCATTTACTCTTGCTATGAAGCTATCTTGTAAATTTTTTAAGCTTTTTATGTAATTTTCATCTATTGTTATATGACTATTATTATTTTTATCATGAATTTTTGTAAGGTACATCTGGTTTGCTTTAGAATAAGAAACAGCGTTATCTCCTTTAAATCTTATCAGAATAACTTCTTTTTTAGAAGAGTTTTTAATTTCTTCATAGTATGATGGTTCAACTATTTTACTTTCATTAGCAGAAATTATTGATCCATTCGAAAAACTACTTAAAACAAGTACAAAAGTTATAATAATTACAGAGAAAACATTAACCTTTTTCAAATTTTTACCTCCACTTAAAATAACTAAATTTATTATATTCTATTCTTTATAAATTCCAGATGAACCAAATCCTTTTTCGCCTCTATCAGTTGAATCTAATTTTTCTGAATCGATGAATAACTCTACTTTTTCATACGGTACTATAATTAACTGAGCAATCTTACTGCCCTTTTTTAATACTACATCATTATTGCTTAAGTTTATTAAAATCACAGATACTTCGCCTCTATATGAAGGATCAATAACTCCCCAAGAATTTAAAACTGTTACTCCATATTCAATAGCTAAACCTGAACGAGGTGCAATTGCACCGAGAAAACCTTCTGGAATTGCGATAGAAAAACCACAGCCAACCTTTTTTCTTTCACGTGGTAAAAGAATAACATCATCAGTTGAATATAAATCTAAACCAGCATCTCCTTCATGAGCATATTTTGGAAGTACAAAATTACTGTTTAGAGTATTAATTCTTATTTTTTTCGACATTTGTTATTGCTTTATCTATTATATCAATTGCTATATCAATTTCCTCTTTTTTAATTATTAAAGGTGGAATATAACGTATACTTGATAAACCGCATCCAATTGTTATTAAACCATGATTTAAACAATCTTCTATAATATTATCTCTTTCTGCATGTGCAATATCTTTTGTTTCTTTATTTTTAACAATTTCTATGCCCTGCATTAAGCCAATACCACGAACATCTCCAATTAATTCATGTTTATTTTTAAGATCCAATAGTTTGTTGTGAAAATAATCTCCAACTATTCTTGCATTTTCAATCACTCCATCATTTATGAGAATGTCTATTGTTGCAAGTGACGAAGCACAGCATACTGGATTACCACCGAAAGTATTTGAATGTGCTCCCTTATAAGGAAAATCATATTTAGCATTAAAAATTACACCACCAATTGGCAAACCTGACCCCATTCCTTTAGCAACTGTAATAACATCAGGAACAATATCAAAATTTTCAATTCCAAAAAATTTACCAGTTCTTCCAAATCCAGCCTGGATCTCATCACTCACATAAATTATTCCATATTTTTCACAAATTTCCTTAATTTTTTGAATAAATCCTTTAGGAGGAACAATATAACCGCCTTCTCCTTGAATAGGCTCAACAAATATTGCTGCAACGTCTTCTGGGTCAACTACATGTCTAAAATACAAATCTTCAATAATTTCTGCACAATAATAATTACATTTACTTAATTCCAGTTTGTAAGGACACCTGTAGCAGTATGCATATGGAACATTTATAACTCCTGGCATAGAAGGAGAAAAGCCCTTTTTATGAATTGATTTTGAGCAGGTTAAAGATAAAGACCCCATAGTTCTGCCATGAAAAGCGCCTATAAAAGAAATAAAATTTGGGCGTTTTGAATAAAATCTGGTTATTTTTATAGCAGCTTCTACAGATTCAGTTCCAGAATTTGTAAAAAATACCTTTTTTTTAAAGTTGCCAGGAGCAAGTTCAGCTAATGTTTTAAGGAGTATAGATTGCACTTCATAATAATAGTCTGTTCCTGCAAAATGGATAAGATTCTCTGCTTGTTTCTTAATTGCTTGAACAATCTTTGGATGACAGTGCCCAGTGTTGCAAACTCCAACACCAGAAGTAAAATCATAAAAAATGTTACCGTCTTCGTCCTCTAAAACAATTCCTTCTCCATGTTTTATCGCAAGAGGAGAAGTTTTTGTTGCAGTCATCATATATTCATCGTCAATTTGTATAATCTTTTTGGCTTTTTCACCAGGAATAGGAACAGACACAGATGGATACTTAAATTGTTGCATTATTGCACCTTCCTAAAAAATTATATTTGTTAATTTGAAGTCCATAATACAAATTTATATATTAAATAGGTTTATGTCAACAGTGATATATTTATTTAATTTGTTGCAGATTTAATTTATACAATGTCAATTTTTTTTATCTAAAAAATATTGACAAACTTAATAATTAAGTTATTAACTAATTACTTATATAGTAGCTTCTTAAAAAAATATTATGATAAGGAAGGAGCTATAATTTATGCTAATAAAGATAAAATCGAGTCGTTTAAAGGAAGAAGAAAATAGTAAATACATAGAATTTACTATTGACCAACTCGGAAGCTCAACAACTGAATGGCCGGAAGAAGCTATAAGGATTATTTTTGAGAGATTTCCTGCGCTTTTGCATCATAATTGTAAATATCCGAAAAATGGTGGTTTTTTAAGAGTCGTGAATGAAGGTACAACATTTGCTCATGTTGCACAACATATAGCAATGATATTACAACATGAAGAGCTTACAAATCCTGAATCTCTAAAGTTAAGCGATGGAAACGAAGTTATTGTAACTATTCCTTGCACTGATTATGATGAGGGAATAGATGCTTTTAAATTTGCTATTTCTTGGTTAGAAAGTGTACTTTCAGAATTTAATAGCAAAAATTAATAATTAATTTTCTGATTCATGATTTTATATTTTCTTAATAAATCACTTTTATGATTTACTAAATTCTTATTATTAAAACAATAGAAATATTTGTCTTCTTCTTTCAATAATTTATAATAATGTAAAAGGGCCTATAGCTCAGCAGGATAGAGCGACGGTTTCCTAAACCGTAGGTCGCAGGTTCGAATCCTGTTAGGCCCAGATTACTCATCAAATCTGAATCTCTATAATTTAACTTTTTACAATTTAATCCTAAACCCCCTTTTTCTTAAAAAGTGAGTAAAAAATGAGAAAA
>JAGPKI010000151.1 GCA_018054005.1 Caldisericia bacterium | reverse complement strand
CCCATACTTACAAAAATCTTTTTCATCTCATTGATACCCCTCACTATGAGAGATGATTTTGTGTTACTACCAAGTTCAAGTCCATCACATATTCCAGCAGATATTGCAATTATGTTTTTAAGAACTCCTCCAAGTTGAATACCTATAGCATCGGTATTTGTGTAAACTCTGAAATATTCGGTAGAAAGGAAAGCTTGTAATATAGAGAGATATTCTAAGTTGCTACCACCTATTACTGTTGCAGCTGGCAATTTTCTTGCTATTTCGTAAGCAAAGTTAGGTCCAGATAATACAAAATAATTTTCCTTAGGGATTCTTACAAATGAACGATAAAGATAGTCAAGAATGAGTTCCTGGGGTTGTGTTAGCATCATACCCTTTATGAGAGAGATTACAAAAGAATTTTCTGAAATATTTTTACAAATTTCCGGAATTAATCCAATTAAGTATTTTGACGGTACCGCAATAAATATTGTATTCTTATCCTCTAAAGCCTGTTTTATTGAAGATGTTGGCTGAATTTTATCGTTTAGTTTTATTCCTGGTAGATAAAATGTGTTTTCATTTTCATTTTTTATTTCATCAAGAGTTTTTTTAGAGTGAACCCATAGCGTAACATTATTACCTTTGTCGGCAATTAAATTCGCTATAGTTGTTCCCCATGCACCAGCACCAATCACTGAAACTTTTATTTCTTCTATTTTTCTCTCCTTCCTTTTAGTTCTAATTCAATAGGCGTTCCAGTTAAGGATAGTTCGTTAATTAAATTTTTTCTTAGAAAATTTAAATTAGATTCTTTAAAGTGTGATTTACTATTCACAAAGAGTAGAAATTTTGGTGGTGCTACTTTTGTCTGCGTTGCATAAAAGATTTTTCCTTCTATATTAGTGTGTTTATTAAGAGTGATGTTTTGTATAGCTTTGTTAATTAAACTTGTTCTGAATAATGTTTTATAAGATTCATAAACCTTATTTATTGTTGAATAAATTTCTTCAATTCCTTTTCCTTCTTTAGATGATATAAAAAGAATTGGCGCAAAATAGAGGAACCTGAGTTTCATGTTTACCTCATTAATTACTTTATTTTTATCTTTAATTAGGTCTGATTTATTTATTAAAATTATGCAACCTTTCTTTTTTTCGAGTATTGATTTACCAATCTTTTGATCCTCTCTAACTATCTGTTGTGATCCATCAATCACAAAAAGTACAATATCAGAACTTGCAATAACATTTTCTGTTCTTTTCATACCTAAATAAATTGGACTAAACTCATGTAATTTACTTGAACGAATGCCAGCTGTATCGATGAAGGTATATTCACTCCCTTTATAGTCCACTTTTTCCATTATAGAATCCCTTGTGGTAAATTCCTTTTCACTTACAACAACTCTATCTTCGTTTAATATTTTGTTAAATAGAGTAGATTTACCAACATTTGGTTTACCTACTATTGAGACTATCGGATATTCATTTAATTTATCTTCTTCTAAGCATGATTCTTCTTTGTTTATATCTTCAACAATGCCTTCTAAAAGCTCATATACTCCTTTGCCTTCTTTTGCTGAAATTGGATAAATTTTATCAATTCCAAATTCAAAAAAATCATTTACTAAAAAATCTTTCTTATCAGCCTTGTTTACAGCAAGAACAGTTTTACGTAATAAATCTTTAGTACGGAGAAAATTTAATATTTCTAAATCCTGCTCAACTACACCTTTTGTCCCATCAACAATAAATATTACTTTATCTGAATTTTTTAGTTCCTCATCGATTTTTCTTCTTTGAAACTCATAAATTGGGCTCGTATTAGTAGTAGAAAGCCCCGAAGAGTCAGTAATAAGAAGTTTTGTGTCTTTAAAATCAACTTCTTCTCTTATAATATCTACAGTAATACCTTCCTCTTCCATTACAATATTTCGCTTTTTTGTAATTCTATTAAAAAGAGTTGATTTGCCCACAGAGTACCGACCAATAATAGTTACTTTAATCATTTTTCCCTTATAAAAAACAAATTTGTTATAATTAGAATTAATAATTATATACATTACATTATATACAAGAGAGGAGAAAAGAAATATGAGTTTGACTGAACTGAGTTTAGAAAGTTTTATAAATGCCCTTTCTGCAAGAGAATCTGTTCCTGGTGGTGGATCTGCTGCTGCAAGTGCTGGAGCTATGGGGGTTGCTCTTCTTTTAATGGTAGCAAAATATACCGATGATTCTGGTAAATTCAAATCAATTATTGATGCATTAGAGGACGAAAAGAATAGCCTTATTCTGCTTATAAACAGGGATGCTGAAGCTTTTAAAACTGTTATGGAGGCATATAAACTACCTAAAAATACTGACGAAGAAAAAAAGTTAAGAGAAGAAAAAGTTCAGGCTGCACTTAGGGAAGCAGCCGATGTTCCGTATGATACTTTAAGAACTTCTGCTTTAGCAATTAAATATATTGAAATGTTAGAAGCTGACTGCAAAAAAAATATGATAAGCGACCTTGGAGTTTCCGCTTCTCTATTAATATCTGCCATAGAAAGTGCTTATTTAAATGTTCTGATAAATGTTGCGTTAATAAGGGATAAAGAATTTGCTCAAGCTTTGCTTACAGATGCAACAAGTATAAAAGTTAGCTCAATAAAGATTTTAGAGCATATATTTAAAAGAGTCGAAGGTAGTCTTGGAAGCCCTTCCTGAATATTTGATAACTGAAAATAAAGTATTACATGAACTATCAGAAGTGCTTTTTGAAAATCTAAAAAATTGCTCTTTATGTCCTCATAAATGTGGAGTAAATAGACTATCAAATAAGATAGGCATATGTGGTGCTCCAGCTGATGCAGTTGTTGCAAGTTATGCAGTCCATATGGGGGAAGAGCCTCCTATAAGCGGGGTTAGCGGCTCTGGAACAATATTTTTTTCTTACTGCACTTTAAAATGTATTTACTGTCAGAATTATCCTATTTCCCAGCTTCATAATGGGAAAAGCGTAACTCCCCAGGATTTGGCTCAAATAATGCTTTATCTACAAGATAAAGGCTGCCATAATATAAATCTCGTTACGCCTACTCACTTTCTCTACTCAATCCTTCAAGCAATTATAATTGCTAAGGAGAAAGGGCTTCATATACCAATAGTATATAATACAAGTGGGTGGGAAAGCCCAGAAATTGTAAATATTCTTAAGTATTTTGTGGATATTTATCTTTCTGATGCGAGATATAGTAATAACAAAATAGCTTTTGAATTTTCTAAGGCAAAAAATTATAGAGAGATTAACACAGAATCACTAATCAAAATGAGAAAAAATCAACCAAAAGATTTATTTTCTAAAAATGGAATTTTTTTGAAAGGGCTAATAATTAGAATTCT
>JAGPKI010000023.1 GCA_018054005.1 Caldisericia bacterium | reverse complement strand
CATTATCTATCTCAAAGAATGATTTAGCTTGGGTTCTTCCAAGAGAAGATAAAACTTTTGTTATAGCAGCAGTTAAAGTTGTTTTTCCATGATCTATGTGGCCAATAGTTCCTACATTAACATGGGGTTTAGTCCTTTCAAATTTTTGCTTAGCCATTATTTCCTCCCTTTATGGATAATATTGATGTGTCTGTTACTTCTTCATATTTTTCAAATTCCATAGTATAACTTCCTCTTCCTTGAGTAATAGACCTTAGTTCAGTAGCAAATCCAAACATAGATTTAAGAGGAATGGATGAATATATAACTTGTGTTGTACCAATTGATTCAAATTTTATAATTTTACCTCTTCTTGAATTTATAAGAGCCATAACATCTCCTAGATAATTTTCGGGGACAATTATTGAAACTCTCATTATCGGCTCTAAAAGTATAGGAGAAGCTTTACTCATAGCATCGTGAAAGGCTTTTGAAGCTGCAATTCTAAATGCAAGTTCTGAAGAGTCAACTGGATGAAATGAACCATCTATCAAATTAACTTGAACATTTATAACCTCATAACCACCCAAAACACCTGATTCAATCGCGTATTTAACTCCTTCTTCAACAGCAGGTATATATTCTTTTGGAATCACTCCTTGTTTAATTTTATCTTCAAATTTAAATTTGCCTTCTCTATAAGGCATAATTTCCAAAACAACATGGCCGTATTGTCCATGTCCTCCTGTTTGTTTTATATGTTTCCCTACTCCAACTGCAGATTTAAGAATAGTCTCTTTATATGCAACTTCTGGTTTACCGACATTAACAGATATATTAAACTCCCTCAATAATCTATCTACAATTATCTCAAGATGAAGTTCTCCCATCCCGGATATAATTGTTTGCTCAGTTTCTTCATCAAATTTGTATTTAAAAGTAGGATCTTCTAAAGTAAATTTATTTAGAGCAATAGATAATCTATCTTGATCAGTTTTTGTTTTGGGTTCAACTACTACTGATACCACAGGTTCAGGAAAGTTTATTGCCTCCAAAATTATCGGTTTATCTTTATCAGAAAGTGTATCACCTGTAAAGCTTCTTTTTAAACCTACTAAACCAGCGATGTCGCCAGCACCAATCTTATCTATATCCTCCCTATGGTTTGCATGCAATCTAACAATTCTTGAAACTCTCTCCGAGTTCTTGTTTGTTGAATTATAAACATAAGATCCTGATTTAATGTAACCAGAATATACTCTTGTAAAGGCTAAAGTCCCAATAAAAGGATCAGTTGCTACTTTAAAAATAAGTGCACTAAGTGGTTCATCAACACTTGTTAATCTTGTTTCATTTTCACCAGTTAGAGGATTTATTCCAGTTATTGGAGGTATATCAAGAGGCGATGGTAAATACTCATTTACAGCATCTAATAGTTGTTGAACTCCTTTATTCCGAAAAGATGAGCCACAAAATGTAGGGTAAAATATATTCTTCCAACAACCTTTCCTTATAGCAGAAATTAGCTCTTCTTCTGATATTTCTTTACTTTCTAAATATTTTGCAAGGATATCATCATCTACTTCAGACACTGCTTCTATTAAATTTTGCCTATATTTGTTAGCTAATTCGGTATATTCCTTAGGAATATTACCGCAAGTTACATTTTCTCCAGTATCATCAAGATATATATAACTCTTCATGGTAATTAGGTCGATAATACCAGAAAAATTATTTTCTGTTCCAATTGGTATTTGCATTAAAATTGGAGTAGCTCCAAGTTTATCTTTTATTTCATCAACTACTCTATAAAAATCTGCCCCAACTCTATCTAATTTATTTATGTAAACTATTCGTGGTACTTTGTATTTATCAGCTTGATGCCAAACAGTTTCAGACTGAGGCTCAACTCCACCAACTCCGCAGAAAATAACAACTGCTCCATCAAGAACCCTAAGAGATCTTTCCACTTCAACGGTAAAATCAACATGACCAGGAGTATCAATAATATTTATTAAATGATCCTTCCAATTACACGATATTACAGCTGATGTTATTGTTATTCCTCTTTCTTTTTCCTGGACCATCCAATCAGTAGTAGTATTACCATCATCTACATTTCCAGCTTTTCTAATCTTCCCAGTAAAATAAAGTATTCGCTCTGTTGTAGTAGTCTTGCCTGCATCTATATGGGCAATAATACCTATATTCCTTAATAATTTTAAATTTACCTGATTCATCATCTTATTATTTTTGTAATCTTCTAAATTCCCTACTTTTAACACTTAAAATCAAATCCTTTTGCACAATTTTTACCACCTAAAATGGGAGAAAGCTTTATTTGCTTCTGCCATTTTATGAGTATCTTCTCTCTTTTTATAAGCTGCACCTGTTTTGTTCACAGCATCACTAAATTCTTCAGCAAGTCTTTTATACATAGGTTTACCTTTTTTTCCTTTTGCTGATGTAATAATCCACTTTACAGAAAGAGTAACACCTCTTTCATATGGTACTTCCATAGGTATTTGATAAGTTGCTCCACCAATCCTTCGAGCTCTAACCTCAACAAGTGGTCTACAATTTTCTGTTGCATTCTCTAATACATCTATTGGTTTATTGTGTAATTTAACTGAAGCTTCCTCTAAAGCTTTATATAATATTTTCATTGCGCGCTCTTTTTTTCCTTCTTTGAGTAATTTTCCAATATACCTTGAAAAAAGAGTACTCCCATAAATAGGATCTGGTAATAATTCTTTTTTTGTGACTAATTTACGTCTTGGCATATTATCTATCCTTTTACATTAGATTTAGGTTTTTTGGTCCCATATTTAGATCTCGCTTTTTTCCTATTTTCAACTCCTGCAGCATCCAAAACACCTCTAATTATATGATATCTAACTCCTGGTAAATCTTTAACACGCCCTCCCCTTACAAGAACAACAGAATGTTCTTGTAAATTATGTCCAACTCCAGGAATATAAGCACTAACTTCATATCCATTTGTTAGTCTCACTTTAGCAATTTTTCTCAATGCAGAATTTGGTTTTTTTGGTGTCATTGTGCGTACTATAGTACATACACCTCTTTTCTGAGGACATCCTTCTAAAGCTCTTGTTTTTGATTTTTTCTTAACTTGCTTTCTCGGTTTTCTAATTAACTGATTTATAGTGGGCATTTATCACCTCTTTTAAAAATTATCATCCTTAAAAAATCCATAAATATAAAATTTATTATACATTTAACATCATCACTTTAATTAAGCACAAAATTCAATTTTACTGAAATGATTTAAAATTGTCAACAATTATAAATTTATTAAAACACTACGTGAAAATTTCATTGCCTTTTTCTTTCTCGGGTATTGTAAATAATTCAGATGTAGCTTTTATGCCAATTTTTTTTCTATATTCTTTTAGACCTGTTCCAGCTGGCACAGGGTGTCCAACTATGACTGCTTCTTTTAAACCTTCAAGAAAATCTACTTTTGCTTTTATTGCTGCTTCAGCAAGTATCCTTGGTGTTTCCTGAAAAGACGCAGCTGAAAGAAAACTTTCACTTATAGAGGCAGCTTTTGTAAGTCGAAGCAGAACTATTTCATAGGTTGCTGGATTTTCATCTTTTGAAATAAGATACCTGTTAGCTTCGTCGACAATATTTTTATCTAATATCTCCCCAGGTAAGAAATCGCTATCACCAGATTCTTTTATTCTTACGCGCCTCATTAGCTGATGAATAATTATTTCAATATGTTTATCGTTTATATCGACGCCTTGTGATTTATAAACCTTCTGCACTTCAGCAATAAGATATTCTTCAGTATCTTTTCTACCTCTTGTCTTCAAAAGAACATGAGGATTTAAGGAGCCTTGAGAAAGTTGAGTACCAACTTCAACAATATCGCCATCTTTTACGAGCAATTGCGATGAATATGGAATATTGTATTCAAACTCTTCACCATCACTTGAAGTTATCTTTAGAATTCTAAATTCTCTTTCATGCTTAATTGCAACTTTTCCACTTATTTCGGCAATATATGCCTCTCCTTTGGGTCGTCTTGCTTCAAAAATTTCTTCAACGCGAGGTAATCCACCTGTTATATCAGAAGTAGCAATACCACCAGAGTGGAATGTTCTGAGAGTTAGTTGTGTACCCGGTTCCCCTATTGACTGAGCAGCAATAACACCAACTGCTTCACCAACAAGAACTCTTTTACCGGTGGAGAGGTCTCTGCCATAACAAGTAGCACATATACCCTTTTCAGATAAACATGTAAGAGGAGATCTAATTGAAACTTTTTTGATCTTGGCTTTCTTAATCTTCTCAACAACTTCTTCATCTATTTCAGAACCTGCTTTAATAATTATCTTTCCGTTTGAATCTTTTATATCAGAAGCTGAAGTTCTACCCAAAATCCTTTCTTCAAAAGTTTCTATTACCGCTCCTTCCTCAATTATTTCTGAAACTTCGAATCCTTCAACAAACCTTCTTATTTTAACTTCATCTATATCGCATTCATCAATTTTCATTGCAGCATCATATGAAATAATTTCGCCTTTTTTTACTAATATTTCACCATTTTCAGGGTTAATAATATCTGCATCTGCTACTTGACCTACAACTTGAACAGATAAAGGTTTTACTACTTTTCCGGTTAAATATTCTTTTCTTTTAGTAGAATGAGCACAATCCTCCTCTTTAATAACAACAGAGTGGGCAACGTCGACTAATCTCCTTGTTAGATAACCTGAATCTGATGTTTTTAGTGCTGTATCAGCCTGTCCTTTTCTCGCACCATGTGTTGATATAAAATATTCAAGTACCGATAATCCTTTTCTTAAATTATTTTTTATCGGGTATTCAATGGTTCTACCTGTAGGATCCAACATTAATCCCCTTATACCAACCATTTGGTTAACCTGTGCAGGATTTCCTCTTGCACCAGAAGTTACCATCATGTGAAGTGGATTACTTTTGTGGAAGTTTAAAAACGATTCTCTTCTAATTTCATTAGTCGCATTCATCCATGTTTCAACAATTTTTTGGTGTCTTTCCTCGTCAGACAACAAACCCTGATTAAAAGCTTCATTAAGTTTGTCGGTTTTTTCTTCGGCTTCATTAACAATTCTATCAAGGGAAGCTGGAGAATCCATATCATTAAGACCAATTGTGATTCCAGGAAGAGTTACATACTCAAAACCGAGTTTTTTTATTTCTTCAGCCACATCAACAGCTATCTGATTACCATATAAATTATAGCAATTTTTAATCAATAGCTTTATGCTTTTAGAAGTAAGAGTTTCATTATAGTAACCAAAAAGAGTAACATCTTTTTGGTTATTTGTAATTAATCTTCTTATTCGTTCATTTATTAAAGCTCTTCCAACGGTTGTCTCAACAGTTTTACCATCTAAAAGCACATTAACTTTATCATGTAACCTAAGCGTAGATTGTTCATATGCTCTTACAGTCTCTTCAAGACTATGAAATAAACATAACGGTTTCATATCGTAAAGATCGAGTGTCATATAATAAACTCCTAAAACAATATCCTGAATAGGAGACATTGTAGGAGAGCCATTAGCTGGTGACAGGAAATTTCTTGATGACATCATTAAAGTTTCTGTTTCTACTATAGCTGGTATTGAAAGCGGAACATGAACTGCCATTTGGTCGCCATCAAAATCAGCATTAAAAGAAGGGCAAACAAGAGGTGGTATTTGTATAGCTTTACCATCGCAAAGCATTATTCTAAATCCTTCAATTCCTAATCTATGAAGAGTTGGCGCTCTGTTTAATAAAACAGGATGGTCTTTTATAACTTCATCTAAAACTGACCAAACTGCTGGGTCAAACTTTTCAATTTTTAACTTTGCTGACCTTAAACTCCTTGCTATACCTTTACTAACAAGCCTTTCCATAACAAAGGGTTTGAATAGCTCTAAAACCATTTCTTTTGGTAAACCACATTGATCAAGTGGGAGGTTGGGATTTACAACAATCACAGATCTCCCAGAATAATCAACTCTCTTACCAAGAAGATTTTGCCTAAATCTACCTTCTTTACCTTTGAGAATGTCACTTAAAGATCGAAGAGGCCTATTTGCAGTTCCAACAACAGGTCGCGCTCGCTTACTATTATCAAACAGAGCATCTACTGCCTCTTGAAGCATTCTCTTTTCATTCTGAATCATTATATCTGGGGCATTCACTTCAATAAGTTTTTTAAGCCTATTGTTTCTATTTATGACTCGTTGATATAAGGTATTAAGATCAGATGTTGCAAATCTTCCACCCTCGAGTTGGAGAAGGGGTCTCAAGTCCGGAGGTATAACTGGTATAACTTCCATGATCATATCTGTAGAACTTCTGTTATTTGATAAAAATGCTTGAATTGCCCCAATACGTTTGATAAGTTTATTTTTTTTCTGAATAGATGAAGCTCGGAGCTCTTCTTTAAGGGAAGCTAAGAGAGAATCAAGTTTAATATCAGCAAGTAATTCTTTTATAGCCTCAGCTCCTTTTTTTGCTACAAAATCATAACCTTTTTCCTTAAGCTCTCTATAATCTTCATCTCTTAAAGTATCACATTTATTTAACTCAGTATTTCCTGGATCAATAATTACATATTTAACAAAATATACTATCTCCTGTAGTGTTTTAGAAGTTATATCGAGCAATAATGAAATATATGGAACAGTTCGTAAATACCATATGTGTGCCACTGGAGCAGCAAGTTCAATATGCCCCATTCGCTCTCTTCTAACTCTGGATTTTGTTATCTCTACTCCGCATCTATCACACACAACACCTTCATATCTTTTTCCTTTATATTTTCCACATCGACACTCATAATCTTTTGATGGTCCAAAAATCTTCTCACAAAATAAACCATCAGGTTCGGGTTTATAATTTCTATAACTTATAGTTTCAGCTTTCTTTACTTCTCCATGGCTCCAACTTCTTATTTCGTCTGGAGAAGCTAAATGAATCGAAATTGCTTCATAATCAACATTTAAATTATCAGCCATAAATTATTTTAAATTCCTCCTAATAAATAAAGAGATATATTATAATTCATCCTATACATTTATTTGTTTTGCGGCATCTAAAACCGATTTTAGTACTTTTGGATGAGCTTCTTCATAGTGTGAAAACACTTCTTCAAAATAACCTCTTGCTCCACTTATCGAATTCAGGTCTGCTGTATATCTTTGCATTTCAACCATTGGGACTTCCGCATTTATAACACTAAGTCCATTTAACGAATCAATATTTAACACTCTTCCTCTTTTTGTATTGAGGTCATCTATAACTGCTCCCATATAACTTTCAGGAATAGTAATCTTAACACTCATAATAGGCTCAAGAAGGATTGGATCACCTTCTTCGAGACCTTTTTTTAGTGCCATTGAAGCTGCAATTTTAAATGCAAGTTCTGAGGAATCAACGGGATGATAAGATCCATCAAAAACAACAACCTTTATGTCAACTACAGGATATCCTGCTAAAATACCCTCTTGCATAGCCTCTACAACTCCTTTTTCGATAGCTGGAATGTATTGTTTAGGAATAGCTCCCCCAAAAATCTTGCTTTCAAACTCAAAATTACTACCTCGAGGAAGAGGAGAAATTTCTAACCAGCAGTGGCCATATTGCCCATGTCCTCCTGTTTGTTTTTTATATTTACCTTCTGATTTTACGCTTTTCTTAATTGTTTCCTTGTATGGAATTTTTGGTGGTATTAATTCAACATTTACCCCAAATTTTCTCTTTAACTTTTCCACTATAACCTGAAGATGGGTATCCCCCATTCCATAAATAATTGTCTGCTTTATCTCTTCATCTTTTATTATCTTTAAGGTAAGATCTTCGTCTTGTATTCTGGGAATAACACTTCCAAGCTTATCCTCGTCATTCTTAGTTTTTGGAATAATTGCAACCCTCATATTCGGAATAGGTAGTTTTACCCAATCCAATTTTAATTTTCTATTAATATCACAAAGACTATCTCCAGTTTTCGTATATAATAATTTAGTTAGTACCCCAATATCTCCAGCAACAATTGAATCAACAATTTCTTGGTTTTTGCCAATCAGTAGTGCAGTTTGGGTAATTTTCTCTTCTTCGTTCTTGGTAGAATTAAAAATTCGAGAATCTGGCTTAATTGAACCAGAAAATACTCTCACGAGAGAAAGTTGTCCTACATAGGGATCAGTCATTGTCTTAAAAACAAGTGCAGTCAAAGGATTATCTTCCTTTGGCTCGACTTTTATATCCTTATCAGAATCTATTTCGTGAGCTTTAATTGGTTTTCCTTCTATTGGTGAAGGAAAATATTCGCTAATAAAATTTAGAATTTCCTTGACCCCAGCATTATTAATTCCAGAAGAAACCATAATAGGAATAACTTTTCGAGAAGCTATCGCAAGTTTGAGAGAATTAATAAATTCTTCTTTTGTTATACTTTTATTTGTTAAATATTTTTCCATTAAAGAATCATCAGCTTCTACTGCATTTTCCAAAAGTTCTTCATACAAATTATTAAGTTGATCCTTAAACTCAGCTGGTACATCATCAACTTTGCCAGTATTTAATATTGCTTTCCCATTAATTACATCAATTAACCCAGCGAATTGACCATTTGAATAATATGGTATATATACAGGAACGCATTTCAAACCAAATTGCCTTTTTATGGAATCATATAACCCATCAAAATCGATGTTTTCTCTATCCATTTTATTTATAACAATTCCAAACGGTAAATCAAATTCATTAAGGTATGAAACAACTTTTTCCGTTCCGACTTGAATGCCAGCTATAGCATCAACAAAAACTAAAGCACTTTCAACAACTCTCAAAGCAGTAATTACTTCACCAACAAAATCAAAATATCCAGGTGTATCAATTATGTTTATCTTTGCACTGCTCCACTCAATCGGAATTATACTTAAATTGATACTGATACCTCTTTTTATTTCTTCAGGTTCATAATCCGAAATGGTGTTTCCATCGGTTACTTTACCCATTCTCTCGATAATTTTAGCATTATAAGCACAAGCTTCTACAAAAGATGTTTTTCCTGCACCACCATGTGAAACAAAAGCTATATTCCTAATCTTCTCGGATGAGTAATGTTTCATTATAAATTCTCAATTCCTCCTTCTTTAAATGTTATAGTTGCTAAACTTTCTTCTTCTTCCTTCTCTTCTTTTACTAAATCCATTTTTAATCCCAACCCTTGCAATTCATTGATAATGACCCTGAAAGATTCTGGACTATTACTTTGAGGGACAAGCTTCCTTTGACAAATTGCTTCAAACGCATTAACACGACCTTCTGTATCGTCAGATTTTACTGTAAGCATCTCCTGCAAAGTATAAGCTGCTCCGTAAGCCTCTAACGCCCATACTTCCATTTCTCCAAATCTTTGACCACCAAATTGTGCTTTTCCACCAAGTGGCTGTTGAGTTATCAAAGCATATGGTCCCGTAGATCTTGCATGAATCTTATCCTCAACCATATGATCGAGCTTCATGATATAAGCATAACCAACCGTAACCTCGTCATCAAAAGGTTTACCAGTTAATCCATCATAAAGTTTATGCTTGCCCTCATTTTTAAAACCAGCTTCTTTTAAAGAATCAAGAATTTCATCTACTTTTGCACCAACAAAAGGAGGTGTATAGCTGTAAAAACCATTTTTCTTAGCAATGATCCCAAGTAATGCTTCTAAAATCTGACCCACATTCATTCTAGATGGTACACCTAATGGATTCAGCACAATATCAACAGGTGTACCATCTTCAAGAAATGGCATATCATAAACAGGTAAAACTCGAGATATAACTCCTTTATTTCCATGTCTTCCGGAAAGTTTGTCACCAACCTGAATTTTCCTTTTTTCACCAATGTAAACTTTAACAATTTTATTAATGCCAATTGGCAATTTTTCCTCTTCATCTCTCGTTAGGACCTGAACCCCTATGATCGTTCCATGATTTCCCGGAGAAACTCTAAGTGACGAATCTTTAACATCCTGTCCTTTTTTATCAAACATTGCTCTCCATAATTTCATCTCTGGAGTAAATTCACTTTCGGCTTTAGGAGTTATTTTTCCAACAAGTATATCATTTGGTCCTACTTCTGTTCCTATTTTAATGATTCCTGTTTCATCAAGATTTCGAAGTTGATCCTCTGGAACATTTGGTATATCTCTTGTTATTTCTTCCGGGCCAACTTTTGTATCTCTAACACTGACTTTATATTCTTTAATATGAAGTGATGTGAGTACATCATCAACAACAAGTCTTTCGCTGATTACTATTGCATCTTGATAGTTCCAACCTCTCCATGGCATATACGCAACAAGTAAATTAGCACCAAGAGCAAGATGTTCTTTTTTACAAGCCTCACCATCAATTATTGGATCACCTTTCTTAATATAATTTCCAGCAGCAACAATAGGATATTTATTTACAACAGTATCTTGATTAGTTCTTCTAAACTTATCTACAAAATAGTCACTGCTTTTTCCTATTTCAATTTCCTCGATACCAGCATTGATTAAATCAAAAAGCAATTTTTTATCAACCTTTCTACCTTTTTCAGCAATAAGATCTTGACCAACAAATATATCTTTTGCTATTGCAACCGGATTATCAAGCTTTTTATTGATTAAAATGACTGGACTTTCTTTAATTTTACTGATATCGAGAACTATCGCACTCTTTAAATTTTTTACAAGAAGCTCATTTAAAACTTTCATATCGAACATCTTACCATAATAGTGATTATCAACTAATGGATCAGAAGAAATAAGAATTTTATTCTTGGGTAAACTTTCTTCTTGGATAAGTTTTTCTGTATACACAATGTTTTCTGAAATATTTCCATTTTTATCAATAACTTTTATTTTGTCTATCTTATCATTAACAAGTCTATTTAAAATTGTGTCAGTTATTTTTTGACCCTCTTTAACTATGGGTTTACCGCTTTTTCTTGCAACTGTTTCTGCTGCCGTACATCCAATAAGATCATCATTTTTTACTTGTATAACAGTGCCCCTTAGTCTTTCAATTCTTTGTTCATCTAATTTTTCCTGGTCTTCCGGTTTAAAATATCTAACAACTTCAATGCCACTTCTAAATAATTTATTAAGAAGTACTCCATCTATTATTTCTCCACATTGAGCGACATTAGGTATATCATCTAAAAGGATATTGTTTAATAATTCTTTATTTAAGTGTCCAATCTTAACTGTTTCAGTCCCATTTTCTGCTGAAGAAATAGAAATTTTTGCAGAATCAACATATGAAACAACGCCATCATTATTCGAGACTTCTACAGCTCCGCTATCGATAGCAACTTTTTTCTCTAAACCAGTACCAACAAGTGGTACTTCTGGAAAAAGTAATGGTACTGCTTGATGTTGCATATTGCAACCCATCAACGCTCTATTTGCATCATCATGGCCTAGAAAAGGTATAAGATTCGCTGATGCGGAAAACACTTGCATCGGGTGAACATCTATATATTCTACTTCTTCTTTTGGAATTTCTAATATATCATCTTTAAATCTTACAACGCATTTTTCAGAAACAATATTTCCAAATTCATCAATTGGAGTATTAGCTTGTGCTATATAATAATTTTCTTCATCGTCTGCCGTCAGATAAACAACTTCATTGTATATTCTTCCGTTTTTTACTGGAAAATAAGGAGTTACAATAAAACCATATTGATCAATTTTTGAAAATATTGTTAAAGAATTAATTAAACCTACATTTTCACCTTCAGGAGTCTCAATTGGACATAATCTTCCGTAGTGTGAACTATGTATATCTCTTACTTCAGCGCCAGCTCTTTCTCTGTGAAGCCCTCCAGGACCCAGAGATGAAACTCTTCTTTTGTGAGTTAGTGCTGCTATTGGATTAGTTTCATCCATAAACTGACTTAGTTGACCCAAACCAAAAAATTCATTTACAGATGCTATCAATGGTCTTGTATTCATTACACTCTGAACTGATATCTCTTCTTCTGGTGTTGATGCAATTTTCTCATGCATAGATCTAACTACACGCAATAGACCAACTCTCATACTGTTTTTTAAAAGTTCCCCAACAAGACGAACCCTTTTATTACCAAGATGATCCCGATTATCAGTTTTTCCTTCACCTATATCAATTTTTGAAAAATATTTAATTATTTCGATAATATCAAGGGCAGTAATTGTTCTTTCTGTAAGATTTAGAGAAAGTTTTTTATTTATTTTATACCTACCAACCTCGCCTAAATCATTTCTTCTTGGGTCTGTAAGAACCATTTTAAATTGTTGATCGGCATTCTCTGGTGTATATCTTTCGCCAGGTCTTAATTTCATAAAAATATACTTTTTTGCTTCTTCCTGTGAGTAAATATCATCCAATTCGAGTGTTCTTGTTATATACTCTATAACGCCTTCCTCAATTATTTTGACACTATTAATACCCATTTTCGAAATCTCGGATATTATAGAAGCATTAAGAACAGTTCCGGCACGATATAAATCTTCTCCTGTGTTGTAATCATAAATATCTTCTGCTAATTTTTTCCCTACAGCATCTAAAAATTTAGGTGATTTTGGATCAACAGAAACAATAACTTCTTGAGTAAATACACTTTTTAAGTATTCATCATCTAAACCAAATGCTTTTAAAATAATCGTCGCTAAAATCTTTTTACTCTTTTTGTCAAGACGAATATAAGTTGCACCATCTGTATCAGTCTCTAATTCCATCCAGCTACCTCTATCAGGAATAATTGTAGCTTTATGAATATACCCACTACTGCGTCCGGATGGCTCTGTTTCAAAATAAACTCCTGGTGCTCTCGCTAATTGACCTATTACTACTCTTTCTACGCCATTAATGATAAAAGAACCATTTTCTGTCATACACGGAATCTCGCCTACAGAAACTGTCTGTTCCTTTATTTCACCGGTATCTTTGAATGTAATTTTTACAGTGAGTTTTAAAACACAACTGTAGGTTCTCCCTTTTGCTTTACACTCTTTTGAAGATACCGATGGTTCAGTAATTTCATAATCAACAAATTCAATTATTGCTTTACTGGTGGGTGATAAACTTTCGCTCAAATTAAACTCATCTAAAAGTTCTCTTAATCCCTTTTCATTAAACCAAATAAACGAATTTTTTTGTACCTCCAACAAATCTGGAGGTTGAATCGGTAATTTTACCTTACTAAAATCGCGAATAATGACATTCTCTTCCACGACTTCTCTCTCTCCCTATCTTTTTATATGCATTTAAAAACACAAAATTATAATTATATAAATATTTTTTGAAAAAGCAAAAATAACTTAATTTTTTTTTAATTAAAAATTATCTTCAAAACAAAATTTTTTAGGATATTATATACTCTATCCTTAAAAAATCTATTTTCCAATTTGCCAAATCAAAAAAGTTTACATAAAAGCAACCATTTCTTAAAATTAAAAACTTGATAAAATATATAACAAACCCCTGTGGAACAGACCACAGGATGGATAAAAAAAGTGGTTTTTACTACAAATCAAAACAAAATACAATTTAATTGCAATAATTAATCTTTGAGTAGTTCTTTTGGAGTAATATTCCGTTTACCACCTGGCAAAAGAAACGTTGAAAGAAACAAAGTTATAATTGAAATCAATATACAAGCAAAGACTACATCAAAATTGAACGGATATCTACCACTATAAATATAAAAACCGTACCATATTCCAGCAACTATAAAAGCTGAAACAATAGAAATTATTGCAGACTTAGAAGATGGTTTTGCCCAATAAATTCCACAAGCCAATATAATAAACGCTGAGCTTCTCATTGCATAATTAAGATAAGTTGCTATAGGAAGCTCTTTTGTTATTAATGCCATTATTATACTCACGATTCCAGCAATTAATATGCCGATACGTGTTATAAAAGCTATTTTTTTATCAGAAATATTTTTGTCGCCTCTTTGATAGATATCCTTTGTAAACATTGTAGCCATCCCAAGAAGTATAAGTGCTTCAGTGGAGGCAATTGCTGCAAATACTCCAGCCATTGCAAAACCTCCTATTAAGGAATTTGGAATTTTCATTAAAGCTACTGGTAAAGCGAGTCTTGTGTCCGAAGATGCATATCCACCGTTTAAAGCTACACCAGCCATAACTATACTTGTAACAAGTAATCCAAGTGGTGCTATAACAATAGGAGCTATAAGAGACGCCTTTTTAGCAGTTTTAGTATCTTTTGCAGCAAAGATTGGTTGAACGCTTGCTTGCGCAGCAAAAGCTCCAGCAATACCACCGACAATCCATGCTAAAACCTGCTCAGTTCCCATTCCAAATGGATTTAAAGCCTTTGCACCTGTTAATCCAATGTTTCCAGCATTAGACAAATCATTAAGCTTAGTTATTAAACCAGGATACCATGCCACTTTATTCATATACCAGATATAAGCTATTCCAAGAGAAAACCATATGACAAAAACATGGATGAAATTGGTTAATGCAACACTAAACATCCCCCCTGCTAAAGTATAAATTGTTATACCTAAGCCAGCAATAATTATAGCGATATTAATATTCATACTTAATGCACCAGAAAAGAGTGAGCCAATGGATGATATTTGAACGCTCGACAAAAATAAATATGCAACTATAAAGAAAATTGCCGAAATTAGCCTCAAATCTTTGTTATATAGTTTCTCAAGCATCTCAGGTATAGTTACAATTTTCTTTCGTCTATATAGCATAGCCCATGTTAAACCAAAAATAAATATACCAACAGAAGTTGAAATGTTATACCAGATTGGGCTTATACCATATTTATAAGCCCATTGTCCAACTGCTACTGTGCTTGTGCCCCCAAGCCATTCACCAGCTATTGCGAAAATGGTTAGAGAAAGTCCTAAATTTCTACCAGCAACAAGGAGATCGAATGAATTTTTAACAAATTTTTTTGCGAATATTCCAACTAATATAATTATGAGAAAATAAATCATAATGATGTAAAACTGTGTACTCA
>JAGPKI010000150.1 GCA_018054005.1 Caldisericia bacterium | reverse complement strand
AGAGTATATATCTGCATCTTTAGGATTTATCTTTATTATTTCTTTTATTTTTTCTATTGCTTCTTTATTTCTATTTAATCGTATAAGGGATGTTATTAATCCTATATATGCACCTTTATTATGATTATCTATATTATATGCTTTAGTAAATGCTTTAAGAGATTTTTTATATTTTTTTGAATAGAGATATTTAGTACCTAGGACAATGAGATAGGTTATGTCTTGATTAAATTGTGTTTGGGACTTTTCTATCTTTAGAGACCAATTAATTTATCAATAATATATACTAATACCTTCCTACTATCTTCTTCTTTTTCCATTTCATCTCTATCTACAATATTTACAATATATGAATAGAATTCATGTTTGTTAGAATAGTCTATATAGTCTTTATATATATCTTTTAACTTGTATAAAAGGAATGATATAGGTTTAGCATGTTTAGTTATTAATTTAACATCTACCTTTCTATTATCTTCTTTATTACTAGTTACTATTACTCCTGCACCACTCCATTCTTTCTTAAACTTTTCAAATTCTCCTAAGAGTACCATTTCTTTTAATAATAGGAGATTGTTTACGATATCCTCTGTTCTCCATTGTTTGATTTGGTTTTCCATAAAAATACCTTAAAAATTTAAATGTTTTAATTTTCCATTTGTTCAATATAATTTCCAACCTTTCTAAGAATAACTTCTCTTATCTCAGTATAATTACTTCCTTCTATCTCACTGCAATACAATTCTGCTATATAATCAGCAATATTCATAAAACCATAATAAGCCTTATCTTTGGTAATTTGATATGATGGAAAATCAATATTAGTATAAATCTCAATATTTTTAGTCTCTTCATTTTTAATTCCAATTTTCATAGACTCTTCTTTCCCTAAATTCTGAAACATATGAACAAATTTAAAATATTCTCCCTTTATTGAAATACCCTTTCTTAAGGAAGTATGAATTTTACTTGGTGTACGAAGATCTTTAAATGGTTCTTTCTCATTAGGAAGATTGGGCGATTCTATTTCATCCTTTTCTCTTTTCTCTACTGAAGCATCTATTGTTTCGTCTCCTGAATCATTTCTAATATACTTATTATCAGTCATTTTTCTAGTAAATTCTCTGAAAAAATTATCACTATTTAAGACCTCTAATGTAATTTCTGTATATTTCTGAATACTATCTTGAATTTGGGGAGTAACCGTATCAACACTTGCCTTCTTTTTTGCTTCTCTTAAAATATCTTTTAAATCCTCTTTTAACAATTCTACGACATATTCATACATTGGACTCTCCTTTATAAATTCCCTTTTATCATGTGTGGGTTCTAAAAAATCTAAATGAATTTCCCCTATCACCCTAGAAATTGTCGGATGTTCTCCTATTGCAATTTTATCATAAGTTGTGATCATTCTATTCATCCAGTATGTCGTAAACCCATAATTTCCTTTGTTGGAACCTTCTTTCAATAGACCAACCCAACCGGTAATTGTTCCTAATTTTTTCCCCTCCCATAAAAAAGGTATTTTTATATCCCTTTTTGTCCCCTCGAGTAAAACTGGAGGTAATGGGAAGCATTTTTGTTTGTTGACATAAACATTGATCTCCCCATTTTGGATAAAGGGAGCATATCTTTGCCCAATATCTAATTTAATTTTATCAATTGTATTTACAGGTATTTTATTTTTTAAAGATTTAATTAATATTTCTGTAAAAGAAAACCCACCATTATTTTCACTGTATTCCAAAGGTATAGTCCAATCACTATGCTCTTTCCATCTCTCTTCATCATAATTAACTGTATACAGGAAATTCTCTTTTGTTGATTTTGTTGTTATAGAAAAGTAAGAACCAAGGCTTAAAGCTGCAGTTTTTAAACCCAAACCGAATCTCCCCAATTGATTTTGTTTATTGGACTTTGCCAATCTTAGTGAATTAATTAATTCCTCTTTAGTCATTCCACTTCCATTATCATAAACCTTAATAAAACTCTTATCAATCGTTATATTAATTTCCCCAACCTGTTTAGTTGTATTGATAGCATCAATTGAGTTGTCTACAAGTTCAGCTATTGCCTGGGCAGTAGAATACCCTGATTTACCTAACTTCGGTAAAAGAGAGGTATCGGGCGTGATATTAATTATTTCTTGCATTACTTTTTAAGAATAAAATTATCTTGGACAGTTATTTCGGGATTATCATTTAATTCGTAATATAGTTTTGAAATACTTACTTCCGGCATTTCTCTTTGAACTACATTAATTAGTTGCTCAATTGGGATATATTCTTTTTCTTTAAACAATGTATTTATTACATCTCTTACAGTCAAATTTTGTGTAGAATGTTTCCTACTATCTCTCAAAGCATAAACACCTTTACGAATTTCTTCAAATTTTGGGTTAAAATATAAATACATTGGAATAGAGGAGAAACTACATACTCTTTGCGAAATCACATAGTTATATATCTCTGCGACTGTTCCCTCTTTATATTTAACAAAATACTCTTCAATAAGCTTAATAATAAAAGGTGCTGATTTAGGGTTGTCATCGTTCTTTAAAGCATAGACACCGTTTGTTACCCTTACAAAAAGATCTTCTCTTCTTTGCATTATGGCAAGAACATTTCTTTGCTTATCAATATTGCATGTTTTAGACATAATCCTATAGACTTCAGAATAATGCATAGGATATCCAAAATGCTCTAGAATTTCGGTTATAATATCTGTTTTATTTCGATTAGCTTTATATTCATCGAGAATTAAACATAAGAAATCATTCGGAATACCAATCTGATTACCAAAATCAGTAATCTTATTTACCTTTTTATTGAAAGTATCTGATTTGGGTAGTTTGTTTATAAACTTTTTAATTTTTGAATAATTAGAATATGTCTCTTTCTCAATATAATATTTTGCTTTATTAATATTTCCTAAAACATATTCTTTTTTACAAAGATCCGCAGAAAGTAAATAAATAGCACAGTTTTTATCATTATTAGAAAAAAATAAAGGGATTTCATTAGGACTAATCGGACAAATGAATTTCTTTCTTAGTTTTTTTAATGATTGAGATTGGATCTGACGGATTCGCTCCCTGGTTACATTATACCTCTTTGCTATTCTTTCTAAAGTCCATCTTCTATTCCTAAAAAATCCATATCGTAAAGCGATAATTTCACTCTCTCTATCGGATAACTGGTTAAATAGGTTTATAATTCTATCTGTTCTTTTGTCATTTACCACTCCCATGATCTCGCAATTATATCATAAAAGGGCATTCAAATCAATCTCTTGTGCAGAAAGTTATAAGGATGTTTGGGATATTATCTCTAAAAAGAAGAATATTTTGAAGAAAGATTTTGGAATAGATTGTG
>JAGPKI010000149.1 GCA_018054005.1 Caldisericia bacterium | reverse complement strand
GGGTATTAATTGCATATGTACATGAGAATAAAAAAGATTGGAGATTTTCATTTGTTAAATTAGAGAATGATGTAGTGAAAGGTGAAGACGGTAGAGTAAAGGACATCTCAAGTTTTACTGCTGCAAAGAGATCATCTTTCTTAGTTGGTTCAAATGAGAATTCATATACAGCTAAGAAACAGTTTTTACCAATTATACAAAGAGAGGATCAACCGAAATTTGAAGATATTGAAGAAGCATTTAGTGTAGAGACAGTAACTAAAGAATTCTTTAACAAATATAGAGAACTATTCCATGATGTACATGATGCCTTGGAAGAAGAGATTAAGAAAAAGCCTCAACTAAAGAAAGAATTTGATGAGAAAGAAATTTCAACTGTTGATTTTGCAAAGAAACTTCTCGGTCAGATGGTATTTCTTTATTTCTTACAAAAAAAAGGATGGTTTGGAGTAAGAGCAAAAGAGGATTGGGGTACTGGACCTAAGGATTTCTTAAGAAAGTTATTTGAAGTAAAAGATAGATATGGGAAGAATTTCTTTAATGATGTATTAGAGCCTCTTTTCTATGAAGCATTAGCACAAGATGAACGTGAAGGTGACTTATACCCGAGATTAAATAATTGCAGAATGCCATTTCTTAATGGTGGTCTATTTGAACCTATGAGAGGTTACTCTTGGGAGACTACAGATATTTTTTTACCTGATGAACTTTTCTCAAATAAAAATAAGGACGGGGAGGATATTGGAGATGGTATTTTAGATATATTCGATAGGTATAATTTTACTGTAAATGAAAATAATCCATTAGAAAAAGAAGTAGCGGTTGATCCTGAAATGCTTGGCAAGGTATTTGAGAATCTTCTTGACGTTAAAGATAGAAAGAGTAAAGGATCTTTCTATACTCCGAGAGAAATAGTTCATTATATGTGTCAGGAGTGTCTTATCAACTATCTTGATACAGAAACAAAGGGAGAGATTCCAAGGGAGGATATAGAAAACTTAGTATTAAATGGAGAAACAATTATTCAAAATGATTTTGTTACACTAGAGAAACAGAGAAAAAAAGAAGAAAAAGGATTTAAATATTCAGGTACTTATGAATTAAAACTCCCCGGATCAATACAAAAAAATGCAAGGAAGATAGATGATTTACTCAAAGATATAAAAGTTTGTGACCCCGCAGTAGGTTCTGGTGCTTTTCCCTTGGGGATGATAAATGAAATTGTTGGAGCTAGGCAGGTCCTTCAAGTTTATCTTAAGGATGACTTATCTATTTATGACCTTAAGCATCATGCCATTGCAAATTCAATTTATGGTGTGGATATTGACCCAGGTGCTGTTGATATTGCACGACTTAGACTTTGGTTATCTTTAATAGTAGAAGAAAAGGGTCCAAGGCCTCTTCCAAACCTTGAACATAGGATTATGCAGGGAAACAGCTTGTTATCTGAATATGAAGGTATTCAGCTGTTTGATAGAGAGCTTCTCCCAAAGTCGAGTGACGAGAAATTTGTTCAATTAGGTTTTGTATTTGGATTTAGAATAAAAAGAAAGATCGAGGAATTGGAGAGAAATATAAAAAAATATATAGATACATCACAAAGCACTGCTAAAAAAAAATTGAAAGAAAGTATTGATGAATTAAGATGGGAATTAATTGAGGAGACACTAAAAGAGCAAGGGAAGTTGGATAAAATTGAAGAGATTAGGAAATTACGAGAAAAAAGTGTTAGACCATTCTTTGTGTGGGAATTGGAGTTTAGTGAAGTTTTTAGGGAAAAGGGAGGATTTGATGTTGTTATAGGAAATCCTCCGTATGTTGGAGAGAAAGGTAATAAAGAAATGTTTAGACAAATTACTCGGGGGAATCTAAGCAAGTATTACCAAGGAAAAATGGATTTGTTTTATTTTTTCTTCCATTTAGCTCTTGACCTAGCACATGACAAGGCAAATATAGCTTTCATTACTACTAATTATTATCCAACGGCTCTTGGGGCTAAGAAATTGAGAACGGATTTGAAAAACAGATCTTCTATAAGAAATCTTTTAAATTTCAATGAGCTCCGAATATTTGAATCTGCGAGGGGACAACACAATATGGTTACAATCTTTTCAAAGGGAAAAGAGGATTCTAAAATTAGTCAAAATTTCATTACCAGAAGGAAAGGTAATGCTAATGAGCAGATTCTTAAATTGATGATTTCTGGGAAAGATTCAGAAACAGATTATTACTCAGCTAAGCAGGTCGATTTATATGATGGACCTGAAAATTATATTAGGTTCGAAGGTAGTTCTACGGAAGATTCATTAATGGATTCAATATTGGAAAAGATTAAATCAGAAGGTGAAGTATTAGGAAAAATATGTAATGTAAATCAAGGAATTGTGACTGGGGCAGATAAATTATCTGAGAGGCATATCGAAAAGTATAAGATCAAAGGGCACAAGGGAGATGGTATCTTTATATATAAGATAGGTGAGCTAGAGAAATTTGACTTAAAGCAAGACTTAATTAAGCCGTGGTACAAAAGTAGTGATATTAAGAGGTATTATACAAATAGTCTTAATAAGTATGAATTAGTCGTGACGAATTTCATAAAGTCGGAGAAAGATTTCCCTAAATTCTTTAACTACCTTCATAAGTTTAAGGATGTGTTAATTAATAGAAGTCAGATGGAACATTGTTTAGACTGGTTTGATCTCCATCAAATTAGAATGAAAGATAAGAATAAAACTGGTGAAATCAAGAAAATGATATTTGACTATCCTAAAATAGTTGCTCCTCAACGTTCGAATGAAAACACTTTTGGATATAATGAGTCTCCTTGGTATGCAGCTTCGGATGTTTTTTTCATTACATCAAAAGAAGTTCATAATGTAAATCTTAAATACATATTAGCACTTCTGAACTCTAAACTATTTTATCAATGGCTATATCACAGAGGAAAAAGAAAGGGGGAGACTCTTGAATTAATTGCAACTCCCCTGTCTGAGATTCCTATCAAAATAATTAAGAAGGAAGATCAAAAACCTTTTGTAGATCTTGTTAACAAGATCCTCACAATTACTTCGAGAACAGATTACGATCCTCATAACCCCCCAGAAGAACAAAAGGCTTTAGAGAAAGAAATTGACCAGATGGTATATCAACTATATGGACTTACAGAGGATGAGATAGAACTAGTTGAAAAATCAACAAAAACCTAGACTTCCTCTCCCCTTACTGGTACCTTCCTTCTAATGAAAGATACCAACGAATTAAAATATGTTCTCTATGCTAGAAAATCCTCAGAATCAGATGAAAGACAAGCCATGAGTATAGATGGACAACTCATGGAAATGAAAGAAAAAGCTAAAAGAGAAAAGATAAACATAGTAGAAA
>JAGPKI010000148.1 GCA_018054005.1 Caldisericia bacterium | reverse complement strand
GGAATCCAGGATTAAAAGAGCCTGGATCCCCAATCAAGTTGGGGATGACATTGGAGTAGTTTTCGGGGATGACATAAGTGTTGTCATTCCCGCGAAAGCGGGAATCCAGGAAGTATTTCTTTCTTCTAATATTAGAGAGAAAAATAACATAGATTCACCTTTGTTGATTTCAGGAATTACAGAAAATTAAAATAACAAAGAAAAAGAAAGAAAACACTGGATCCCCAATCAAGTTGGGGATGACATTGGAGTAGTTTTCGGGGATGACATAAGTGTTGTCATTCCCGCGAAAGCGGGAATCCAGGATTATAAGAATCTGGATCCCCAATCAAGTTGGGGATGACATTGGAGTAGTTTTCGGGGATGACATTGGAGTAGTTTTTAGGGATGACAGTTACTATGGATCCTCAATAAAAGATTTCAAGGATGAGAGTTTATGTGGCTTTCGGGAATGACGGTTTGCGGTCTGGTTTCCCTAATAATTGATTTCGAGGATGACAGTGGGAGTACTTTCGAGGATTACAGTTACTATGGATCCCTGATAGATGATTTCAGGAATGACAAAAAGGAGTCAATGATGACAGTTAATTTGGGGTCCTGCTTTCGCTCAGAATGACCAAGCAACCCAGAATCTCAAAAATATTGTGAACTTTAGGATAATAAGTCTTCTACTATCTGAGAAACGTTCGATACAGCAACTACTTCTGGTAACTTTGATGTATCCTCACCTTTAAGGAGCATATCAAGATAATCCCATTTATTATCCTTCGGTATATAAACCCGCTCAATTCCCTTATCTATTGTTGCTTCGATTTTTTCTTTTATTCCACCAACAGGTAAAATATTACCTAAAATTGAAATTTCTCCTGTTACCGTAATATTTTCAGGGATAGGCTTATTAAGAATAGCTGAAACTATACAAATTGCTATACCGCTTCCAGCCGAAGGTCCATCATATTTTGGAAACCATCCAGGAATATCAACAATAATATCTTTAGTTTTAACCAGTTCTTCTCCATACTTACTGATAATATAATTATTAGCGAAGCCAAAGGCTACATTTATAGAATTCCTGAAGCTTTCGCCAATATTGCCTGTAATTTTAAGATTCCCGCTTCCCGGAAAAGCTACAACTTCAATACCGCTTAAATTACCTTTTGAGAATACAGCCTTTTCACTCTGCTCAGAAATAGAAGGAGAAAACACAGTCAAAATTTTAATAATACCGGCTTTATCACGCTTTTTAAGAGTGATTGGTTTTTTCTCTTTTTCCCTTTCTGATATCATTCTCTCAATTTTTGTTATTTCATCTTTTGAACCAATTGTATTGTAAAGTTCTAATAGATACTCAAGAAAAAGAGAAGGAGTCTCTGAATTATCATATGGAACAGACCTTGCAAATTTAATTGCTTCTAAGAGATATTCTTTAGAAGAAAAAAGAAGGTCTTTATACATTTGATAGTATGCCCTGCTCATCCAGAAATAGCAGTTAGCGGGAGTTGCAAATCTCTCACCTCTTTCATTTACAAGTCCTTTACTAAGAGCTATTTGATAGTACCTTATTGCAGGAAGATAAAGACTTTCCTCATAAAAAACACTACCAAGATAATATGCTGCTTCACATTCATCAGGGTTAAGCTCTAATGCTTCATTTAAGTGTTTTTCTGCTTTTTCTAAGGCAACTTCTGAACCTACAATTTTGGCTTCTTTAAAGAAAATTTTTCCCAAGGACAAATGCACTCTATAATCTTTAGGGGAGATACTTTTAGCTTCGTCAAGGTAATTTTCTGCTTCCTCGATCCAGCCAAATTTTATGCATATTTCAGACATATTTATATATGTATCTAAAAAGAGGTTTACATCGTAGAATGGGGATTTAAAAACAGCCCTGAACTGGTCATAAGCAGAGAGAAACCTGCCTGAGTTCATATACAACATTCCAAGTTCATAGTTTGCGTATGAAAATGTACTATCAAGCTTTATTGCCTCTTTTAATGCAGATTCAGCCAAAGCATTATCTATATTTTGTAAAAACATTCCTTTCAGGAAATAAAACTCTGGATTTTCTGGTTCAATGAGATTAAGAGTATCATAAGAATAAATTATTGCTTTTCTAACTACTTCTTCTACTTTTTTAATGTTTGAATTAAAATCTAACTCTTTTTGGCTTTGAGGGTCAACAATATACTTTAAATTGAGTTCATCTAAAACATTTTCTCCAATAGATATTATAGACATATAAAATCTTGGATCGTAGAAATTTTTCCGATCTAAATATTTGTTCCAAAGAATTCTTGCCAAACCTATATTTGCAAGCTCTAAATGAATTACTTTTATAAAATCAAGTATGACTCTCTCGCTATCTGTTGAATACTCATTAATAACCTCGTAGAGTTCTTTCGTAGAATCTACTTCATTCATTTTTAAAAGAGAGGTTAGGCAATTCTTATAAAATTGAATACTTTTGATTTCATTCGTTTCTGCAAGCTTAAATAAAAATATTACTTTATCATGTGATTCAAAAAAATCAGTATAGGTTTCAAGTAGAAGCATATAAGCATCTACTTTTTTTGGAGCGAGCTTTATTGCCTCGAGGCAGAGGAATTCAAGTTCTCCTCCTGCATCTTTAATGTTTTCAGCAGATTCAATAAGTAGCTTTGCTCTTATAAGATAAAGGTCTGGATCTTTTAATTCCTTTAGTTTCTCAATACTTAATAATCTTAATGTTTCTTTAATGTCTTTTTTTTCAATCAATATGTCAAGTTTAGCGAAAAATAGCTCATTTAAAGCTATATTTTTTGATTCAGCCTCTTTTATAACGTTAAAAGCTTCATCGTACTTACGACTATCTTTTAGAAATTCAATTAGAGAAAGATAATCTGATTTTGTGATTGGTTTACTGTTATAAATTGCTTCTTCAAATTTTTGAGCTAAATCACTTTTACCTTGAGCTCCGTAACCTTTATAGAGAAGTATTAAAAGAGAAATATCGTTAGGATATTTATCTGAAAGCTCCATTGCTAACTTGTTAAATTCGCTCCATCTATCTCCAGCCTTAAGATACAGCTCTAATAGCTTCTTCTTTGTTACATCATCAGTGGGATTATTTATTAATGCTTCCTCAAGGCTACCAATATCTTCTAAGATTTCTTCTCGCTGCTTCTCCAATAAAATGGACCTCTTTTTACTTTCTTTTTTCTATGTAGGCTTTAGTGATTACAACATCGGTAAGAGGTTTATCATTCTTTGGGTCATATTGATCATTAGGATTTATGTAAGTTTTAACTTTCTGAATTTTATCACAAACATCCATCCCTTCTACTACTCTACCAAAACCTGTATGTTTGCCATTAAGCCCTGGTGTACCGTCTTTAGCTGTTATAATAAAGAATTG
>JAGPKI010000022.1 GCA_018054005.1 Caldisericia bacterium | reverse complement strand
AAGGCTCTAAATTTAATATAAGAAGAGCTCCTGCCTTTCCAATAATTTTATCACCAATTATTAAATCTTTATAATTTTTAGATTCTTTACTCTGTTTAACTACAAATTCAGCGAGGGGGAATAACCCAGCTTTTGAAGAGGCAAAGATTCTCTCTTGGTTAAGATATACAGAGACTGAAAAACCGTTCTTCTCAATATCTTTAATTACTTTTTCCCCAGTATCCATAAATCCTTATTTTAATTACTCAGTGGACCTTTCGGTTTTCACCCACTTGTTAAGTTTTTTTCCTGATAGTTTTAAAACAACTGCCCATGTGTACGGCAAAGGGAGTAGAAAAACAAAGAGAGAAGAAATCATTAACTTAAAAATTTCAAAACCAGGAAGTTCATTTAAGGGTTTAAAATTTTTGTCAAATGTAAACTCATATCTGTTATAACAATAAATTGAAAATAATAAGTATGGAATATTCAATAGAGTAAATGCTAAATTAAAGTAATTACTATGCATAACAGTAGTGGTAGAGATAATGTTAAGCTTTGAAAGAATGAAAATAACATTCATTGATGCAACAATAAATCCAGAGAATTGATATATGATCCATTCAAGAGGTCCTTTAATAAAAAGTTCAAAATATAATCTACTCCACTTTTTAAGTTTACTCATAACATCGAGATGACCATATGCCCAACGAAGCCTCTGATTGAAATAACCTTTAAGAAGTGGAGGAGTCTGTTCTGTGGATATTACAGGCAAAAACTCTACTCCTTTCCCACAAATTAGATAGCTCCTAACTCCTAAATCTAAATCTTCAGTTAAAGAAGCAGGGTCAAATCCAGATATTTTATGTAAAGTTTCTTTTAAGACGAATAAATTTGTTCCACCTGCGAAAGGAATAGTTTTAAAGATTATTGGAAGATACCAATCATGTGATATAGCTTTAAATAAACCACCAAGTCTGGATATAAGTCCCATATTATAAAAATTCCTCACTTGGAATAAAGGACCCTGTAAAATTGGCATATTTTCTTCTTCTTCCAAGTATCTTTCTGCTACATATAAAAGAACTTCTTTTGATGGCCTACTCTCTGCGTCATAAAAGCCAATAATCCTCGACTCTCCGTTTATGAACTTAAGCCCGTAGTTTAGTGCTCTCCCCTTAGTAGATTTAACTTCGCAATTTAAAAAGCAACCTGGAAATTCTCCAGAGAAGTTAATTGGTACATCGCAGACTTTAATATTGAATCCAGAAGCTGAATATTTATTGGCAAACTTTAAGGAGATTGACTTAGTGCTTGGAAGGAGAAAGTCAAGCAAATCAATTGATAATTCTTTAAATGAATCTAATTCCAAATTCTTAAGTATGTTTAGATATTCAGCATATATTTCTGATAAGTGAGATATTTCATTCCCTTTAAGGAAAGGGAAGGCGTTTCGTATTACAAAAATTCCTTCAAGGTAAAGACTTCTTTTAGAGTAGAATGACCTTTTTAATATGCTTCGAGCAATTGTATCAATTTTATTAAGTGTCTCTTCAGCTTTAAACTCTTCTGTATATCTATTAATCTCCTGATAAACTTTATAGTAAAATTCTCCGTTTTGAGTATTATTCAGGTTTATAAGCGAGAGCAAAACTACAGCTTCATGAGAAAGATCCTTCTTTAATTTTTTTTCATAGTGGGTTAATTCCTCTAATAAATTTTTAAAAGTTTCCCTTTGTTTTATCTCTTCTTTTTCATCTGTTATTACAATAACTTCAAATGAATCTCTTGGATAATCTAGCTTTAAGATATTCTGCAAAGTTGACTCAATGACCTGTGCTTCATCTTTAGCAGGGATGAGAATTGATATAAATGGAAGAGGAAGTTCTTTATGTTTTGCTACATAATTTAGATAATTAAGAGAAATACTCTCTTTTTTGCTCCAGTAATGCTTAAATGCATATCTTTTCCAGATAAAGAAGCGTATAAATAGTAAGAATAATAAAGCATAGAAGAAAACCGCAATGTAAAAAAAACACTCATCAATCCCCATTGTAAATCATTATAACAGTATTGTCTTCTTTTACATAATTTACCTGAAAACTAAATTCTTCTGCAATAAAACGTAACGGGACAAAAGTTCTTCCATTTTTAATTTCGGGGGATGCTGGTAAAGAAGTTTTATCTTCATTTATGGTTACAGTTCTGTTTCCAACTTGCATAACTATTTTTTTACCATATGGATCAGTTATAGTAATAATCTGAAAGATTGGTTCAAAGCTAATTTCACAGGTCAATAATTCAGCAAAAAATCTCAAAGGCACAAATGTATAGCCACCCTTAATATAAATTGGGGCATCCAGTACAAATTTACCGAATGATGTTTCTGCAATATTCGTACCAATGAACAGTTTTAAAGTGAAATTGGGATAATAAGTTACAGGAAGATAATAAATCTTATTATTACCAGCAAGGTCTATTGCCTCAAATGTTAAACTGTTCAGTCCTGGACTTAAACTATAATTAAAACCAAAACTACCATTCTCATTTGGCAAGGGTTTTCCGTTTAAATGAATTATAGCATCAGGGGAAGTTTTCCCTTCAATTGTTATATTTCTTCTTATATGTCTACTCCAAGGAAGAGGTTTAGTTACTTCAATGAATGGAGGAACTGTATCAAGCACAACTATTATTTCTTTATAAGAGATATTGCCTGCAATATCTTTAGCAATTATAGAAATTATGTTTTCTCCTTCATTTAGTTCTAAAATGGTATTAACATTTCCTGAAAGTGCTTGAAAGACTTTGTTCTGAACCTTAACCTCTAAAAGATTTGATTCAATTACAGTGAAAGAAAGCGTAAATTCAGCTTTGTTTGTGTAAATCTTTGTTTTTTCATCCAATTGTATTATTGGGAAGATTGTATCTACTTTAAATATGTATTTTTTAACTTCTTCTTTTGCGTATTTTCCATGAGAGCTATAAAAATATAATTCATGAACGCCTGAAGAGAGAGTAAAGGAATTTGTGTATTCTATAAAGTCTTTACCATCGAAGGAATAAAAAGTCTTTACTCTAAGCCTATTCTCGGAAGATACTTGAAATAATATTGTAGGCTCACTTTTGTACCAATCGTTTTCTCCATCTGGAATGGTCGGATTTATAATTATTGTGGTAGTTGGTAATGGAATAATTTTAAAGTCATCGGTTGCAACTATTTTAGTCTCTTTGCTCGTAGAAACACCTATATTATAAAATCCTGAAGAGCGTGGGTTCTCAATTTGTGCATCTTCTGTAAATTGTAAAACTACTAACTCATCAGGGAGGAAATCTCTATTAACTTCTATTTGAACTTTTAAGAGGTCTGGGTTGTAAAGTACCTCAAATATATTTAGTTCATCATTATTTAAGAATATTCCTTTTTCGTAGTTTGATGGAATTTCAAAACCTTTGCTAAAATAAATATTTATTTTGTCACCCTTTGTTAATGCTCCAGCTTCGCCAATGTTAAAGCTCAACTCAAAGTTTGATCTTTCAAGAACAGTATCAGAAGAAAGTTTTATTTTAACATTTTTTAAAGATGATTCTGTAATCTGAATATTTGGAGATCTTACATAAGAGACCTCTCTTGATGTCGCCACACTAAAAGAGTATTCTCCAGGAGTTTTAGGATTTAAAATATTAGCATTTTTACTGAAATGAACATTAACTTTTGTATTAGCAGGTATATCTTCGGGTACATTTAATATTATTTCATTACTTTCTTTCTTTATAAAAGGATTAATTTCTAAAGGTTTATTTTGAATTGTAACATTATTTTTATCTATATAGTTTGGAATGTATGAACCCTTCGGAAAAGTTATAAAGATTCTATCTTTTTCCTTAGTAAGCCTGCCACCACCACCAGTTTTAAAGGATAAATTTATATCGGAAGAGGTTCCTACATAAGGAAGAGATAGGCTTACTGTTAATTCACCTATAACGCTCGGTCCAATCATATATTCGTTTGATGGAACGTTTGTCCCTTCTTTAGCAGTATGGACTTCCAATTTATATCTACGAGGATCAGGGGGATTTATAATTCCAAATTCCTCAGGAATAAAAATTGTTACCTCGCTTTTAGGTAAAATTTCTACTGGAGTAAAAATAATTAATGTAAAAGCACCTTCTATTAAGGGTGGTTTAATAGTTGGTACATTATTTACAATTATATCTCCAGCTCTTCCGCTTTTTGGTAAAGTTGTGGTTTGCGGAAAATATACTGTAATTTGAGCTCCAATATTCAGTTTGCCAACAAGCCCTGTTTTAAATTTAATAATGTAGGCAGAGGGAGTATTAATGTATGGTTTATCGACTGTAACAATTACATCCTCTATTTTAGAAGACATTATTTTATATGGTCTTGATTCTACATGAATTGTATCAGAGGAAGTATATACCGTTAAAGTGTAATCATCTGGTTTTTCAGGGTTTCTAATACCTGCTTCCAAGGTGAATTTAACAGTAACATCACTATCTTCTAAAACAACCATTCCCGGATAAATTTTTACAACTCTTCCTTCCACTGATGGTTTAGAAGAAGTGCATACTACACCATTTACAGTTACAGCATCAACTGAAATATCCTGAGGAACATAAGTTCCATAAGGGAATTCAATAACGACAAAACCACCATAGCAACTTGAAAGTCTTCCTGAAGAAGATGTTTTAAATTTGATAGTATATTCTGCAATTTCTCCTACAATGTTAGGGATTACTGTAACATCGGGAGGAGTAATTATTGAGCCTCTTATGCCGTAAGGGTTTGAAATTGACCAGTGAGGCTGTTTGCTTGTTGCAACAGCAATCAAGTAGCAAGCACCTCCTCTTGGATTAATTACTTTACATATTCTTATATATATGTAAGTAACTGAAGGCATACCATTAGGAACAGTTATGATTAAAACAGGGGAATTGTCCTTATCATCTGAAACATCAAAAGAAGCAGGAATACCATTTACTGTTAAAACATTGCACTGGTAATATCTTGGGAATGTTGTCCCTGATGGAAAGGCAATATAAATTTTATCACCAGGCTCAAGTATTCCACATTCATCTGTTTCAAATGTAATAAAGTAATCTGCAACTTCACCAGCTATATCAGGGTCAACTCTAATTTTAACATTGCTAACCTTTGGAGATCCAACAGTAAAGTTAATTGATCCACTTTTACCACCTGCTACTGCTGTAATTGTCGCTTTTCCAGGGGATTGAGCTTTGTAAGTGGCAGTAGTTGCATTACTTGAAATGATAATTCCTACTCCAGATAAAATCCAGTCAAATCCAACACCTGAAATAATACTACCATTTTCATCGTATGCTGCAGCATTAAATGTAATAGTTTCTCCTAATTTGATACAGCTTACTAAAGGAGTAACTTTTATAGTGGCGATATCCGCAGCTAATAAAAAGGAAGGAAATGCTTCCAAACAAAGAAGAATAGTAATTAAAATGGCAAATAATTTCTTCATAGTTTAATCACTTCCTTTACAAGCAAAACTTAGATATAATTTTCCCATCGCTGTTTTTATAAATTACATCACCATTTAATACCTTATTCAAAAATTCAATCGGAATTACAATGTTACTGTCAAAAATTGTAGGTGGATTTTTAAGTGTAATTTCTATCTCAGAAGAAGGAGATTTAATCTTTATTATGTTATCATATGGTTTAATATAAATTTCTCTTTGCATATATGAAAGAACAGCGTAAGATCCTTTATCATTCCACGTAAGCTTAAAACCAAGATTAGTAGCAGTAAATCGCAAAGACACATACACTTCTCCACTTTTACTGTCTATAAAAGGGGTAGGATTTATTTCTTTTTCCACACCGTCAACAATTGCTGTATTTTTCCCGATGAAATATTCAATAATTTTAGCTTTAGTTACAAAAAATTCTAAATCAAATATTGTTTCATTTTTAGCTTTATCAATTGCTTTAATTGTGACTTTGTTTTTACCAGCTTTTGGAAGGTATTTAAAAGTAAAATTTCCGTAAGTATCAAGTTTTACTTTTAAATTATCCAAGAAAACCTCACTTCCGATTTCTGCTTTACCAATTATATCAACAGTATCACCACAAATTCTACTACCCTTTTTAGGTGAGATAATCAGTAGAGTAGGAGGGGTTAAATCAACAAAAACTGTAAAAGATAGTTCAGTTTTATAATTTGCAGAGTCAATTGCAACGACCTCCAACTTGTTCTCGCCAGGTTTAAATGTTTGTTTAATCTTTGCAATACCTGTGCTATCTACATAAGTTTTATTCTCACCAAGAAAAATCGTAACTGGAGAAAAATCTTCGATAGCAAAAACTAATTCCTTATTAACTTCATTAATAAAAGAGCCATCTAATGGGTCAATAAGCTTTATAGAGGGTGCAACGGAATCCACGTAAAATGTGGTGGAATTAATATTTTCTTTAGCTCCACTATTTCTAACACCATAGTATTTTAAGTTGTGAATACCATTTTTGATCATAATTTGATCTTCATATAATGAGAATGAATCTTCGTCTAAAGAATAATATATTTCAGTTGCTAACTTTGAAGATAGTCTAAGATTAAATTCTTTAGGAATCCAACCTGAAGTGGCTGTTATATTTACATCTCTTTCTAACATAATGGAATTTTCAGGGTTCTTAAAAGTTAATGGGTTTGATTCAATAAAAAAGTTTTTATCTGCGAAGAATACTAAAATTGTTGATTCTTCTTCGGGAGAATTAGGATTTCTTATTGAAGCAGATTTTAAAAAAGTGATTGCTAATAAATTTTTTAAATTAGCCCCAATTTTTAGGTGAATACTGTTTGAAGCAACATTTATCGATATTGGGTTCTGGTCAATATCAATAATTACTGATTCTGGTTTGATCGAATGTGGTATAGTAAAACCAATTGGAAAATTGATTACAATAGTAGTTTCTGAGTCAATAATGAATGGAAGGTTATTAAATAAAAGTTGGATATTTGAAACCTCTCCACAAATATTAGGTTCAATTGAACAAATTAATTCATGATTTTCTTGGGCGTTTGTTTTACATGTTGGGAGAAAGATCAATATAGCAATAATTAATGATAAAATCCTTTTCATATTATCCAACCCTCTCAGTGTATTCTTTCATTAATTTTATCTCACTAGCGAGGTATTCTCCATCTACAAGTTTAACTTTGCAGATAACCTGATCGCCAATCTCTAAATTTTTTAAATTGTTTGAATGCACTATTTCGGTAGTAAGCTTTATAATTATGCCAGAATCTATTTTTATATAATTTAATGAAAGGTTTATTTCAGTTATTGTTCCACTAATAAAACCGTAATCTTCACTTACTTCGACAATATAACCAATTATAACTCCTTTATTAAGTACTCCTTTTATGTCAACTGTTCTACCAATACATAATGAATTACCTGTAATAGAGGATAATTCATCAATATTTAAAATATAGCCATTATCAAGAAGATAAGAAGTTCCTTCTTCTATTACTTTTATTATACTTCCTCTCATATTAACTAACTCATCATAAGAAAAAATTCTAAATTTTTCTGCTATTCCAAAATCTCCATAATCTATATATTTTGCCTGGATAAAACTCTGAGAATTATGAGTCTTTAAATCTTCAGAATATAGGAATAGGTCTATCTGATCAGTATGTAAGGATATAATATTATTACCCAATGATTTTACCGAGACTAATTCCGAACTAATTTTCTTAATTTTTCCATAATCGGAAACATTACAACTTTTTAATGTATTATCATTTTTGTCGAATATAATTTTTACTTTTGCTCCTAAAGGAATGCTATTTGCAGAATCAATTTTAATAACTAAACCTGATTTTAAAACAATCTCTCCATTATTCTTAAAACCCAAAACGTAATCATAACGAGTAATAAGTTCACTGTTTACTGTTCCTGCTAGTGTCGCCCCCATAGATGTGGTTGCCTTAAAAAGACTTTTAGGTTTAGAGACTGATACTGAAGTTGAGGTTGATGCAAAATGTATTGGTATGATTTCACTAACATAGAATTTATTTTCATAATTTAGCCCTTTTACAGTTACTAAATTGCCTATTTTCATGTGAGATATACTTTCCAAATTATTTTGGAGGATAGCATCGTTTAGATAACAAAAACTTAAGTTTAAGTTCTTTAGAGTAAAACCAAAATTATAAATTTTCGAAATTTCACCTGAGATAATTCTTTCCTCTCCTTTGCTAAAGGCATAAATACTTAAAGCATGAAATTCGCTACTATTAATGATAGCCCTAATTACTATATCTTTTCCGAGAAGAGTATCTAAATCTACCTCTTCATCCATATCTTTAACTATTGTTCCATTTTTAATTTTAATAGGTTTATCTATGTTTGAGAGGGTTATGGCACCATCTTTAATTTCTTTTAGAGTGCCTTTTAAAATAGTAGATAATAATTCACCTTCATTCATTGACTGGGCGATTAAGGTATTATTTTCTCTTATAGTTTTTATTGAAACATATTCTCCCACATAAACTTTATTTATTGTATCTATGTTAATGGAAATTGGCTCATAAATTGAATCAAGATAAATTTTCCCACCAATATAATCTATAAAGGTTATTATCCCCTCAATTGATAAAATTTCACCATTTATTGCTGGGGATTTATTGATAAAATCATTCAGTTTTGAAATTGTATCTTTGTAGGATAATCCCAAAAAGCGAATAGCTCCAGCATAGCCACCTTCTTTAATTGCTTTATAAACTATTTCTGGATTTTTACCTGATAATTCAGAAAGAAACCTAATAGCTAACAAATCTTTCTCTGGTAGGTCTCTATATACATAATAGAAACTTTTATAAGGTTCGGAACCAAAAAAAGCATTCATAAACTTAAGTCCTGAAATATCATCAGCTTCTTTAGTTGATTGCATTTCATTTAAAGTTAAAGAAGAATAACTTAATCCCGATAATAAATTATTAAATTCTTTTTCGAACCTAAAAGCAAAATAATTTTCTCCATTAAAAAGTGGAAGATAAAGGAATGAAATAACTATTGCAAAAGCAGCAATCAAGGCACCAACTTTTGGAAAAAGCCTTGCATTGGCTGATGTTTTTCTTCTTTTATTGGCAAGTTCATTGGAAACATCAATAATTGCCTTTTTTACTCTAAAATCTACGTCTGGAGAAACATTAATTTCTTCCTTTCCATTAAGCTCGGAAAGCTCAAAAATTGATTTTTCCACTCTTGCAAATTCTTTGCAGCTTTGACATATTTCAAGATGCTTTTTAACCCATAAAGGCATATTTTTGTCTTTATTTAGTATTAACCAACTTTTTACTTTTTCACAAGTTTTGTTTCTCTTGTTCATTTTTCTCTTTTTTCCATCAAATTTTTTATTTTTTCAGATAAAGAAATTCTTGCACTGTATAAACGACTTTTTACAGTGCCATCAGGTATGGAAAGTATCAAAGAAATTTCTTTGATACTTAAACCGTTAAAATAATAATATTCTAAAATTTCTCTCTCCTCTCTTTTTAGTTTTATTAAAGCCTTTCTAACATAATTTATCTCTTCCGAATTAAATACTTCTTCTTCACCACTTGGTTCGGAAAATTCTAAATTTGTAAAATCATCATCTGAGGATGTGGTCTTATTACGTTTCAAAAGCTGAGAAGTTGCTTCATTTTTTAAAATTTTGTGAAGCCACGGCCTTATTGGATATTTAGGATTGAATTTATTTATTGATTTAAAAAAATTAATGAAAGCTTCTGAAACGACATCTTCTGCTTCGGAAGAATTATTTAATAGCCTAATAGCAGATTTTAATAACTCTTCTTTATATGTCTCATATATTAGAGACATAGCGGATGAGTCGCCTCTTTTACACTTTAAGACAATTTCCTTTTCTTCTTTGCGTGATAGCATAGTTATAAACTATAAAGTATAACATAATATCGATAAATAGAAGTAGATAATAAGTTTTTAAATCAGAAAATTAATAAAACTCTAAAGTAGAGTTGTCGCCAACCTCCAAACTTAAGCTTATCCTAACAGGGGAATGATTTTTTATGGTGCAATTTTTACCTATGACACTTTTTCTAAGATTTACTCCTTCTAAATTAGTTCCATCCATGATTATTGAGTTCTTAAGAGTCGAATTCTTTATTATACAGTTTTCACCAACAGAAACATTTGAGATTACTTGACTCTTATATAATGTGGAAGAAGAAGAGATTAAATTATTTATGTTCAAAATATTTTTCATTACAAATTCATTTGCATACAGAAGTTGCTCGGTTCCAGCAATATCAATAAATGTTCCGTTATAAATCTTAGCAGAAACTTCTTTATTTTCTTCAATCAGTTTCTGTATGGCATCAGTTATCTCAAGTTCTCCTCTTTTTGATGGTTTTATGGTCTCGATTATCCTAAATATATTTGGCTTGAAAATATATACTCCGAGTATTACAAAATTTGATTTTGGATTTTTTGGTTTTTCTTCAAGCCCCACTACTCTTCCAGAAGAGTCAAATTCAACAACACCAAATGGTGTTGGATCGGATACCTCTTTAACAAGTATTCTTGCTTCTTCCTGAAACGAATAGTTATCAGTCAAAATTTCTGATGCACAGAATGGAATAATATTGTCTCCGAGAAACATTAAAAAGCTGTCATCTCCAACGAAGTCTTTTGCCATAAGACAGGCATGAGCTAAGCCTTTTGGCTCAGGTTGAATGATGAAAGAAAAATTGAAAGGATAATTGTTTAAATTATTATAAATATAATCCTCTATTGGCTCTTTTATTTCGTTATTTACTATTAAGGCAACATCTTTTACCTCAGTTTTTTTGATCTCGGATAAAACATATCCGAGCACTGGTACATTACAAATAGGAATTAAAGGTTTCGGTATTGAATATGTAAACGGCCTAAGTCTTGTTCCTTTACCAGCACATAATACAATAGCTTTCAATAACTTTCTACCTTTTACGAAAGATTTTTTGCAACTATCATTAAATCTAAAACATTAATAATTCCATCTTCATTTAAGTCTGCTTTATCATTGTATCCGCTTTCGCCAGCTTTAAATCCAAAACTATTCTCAATATACTTTAAGTCATTTTTATCTATCTTTCTGTCTCCATTTATGTCTCCCAACTTTTCTACAACAGAAACATTTATCTCTACTTTTGCTTTTCCACCGTTTGAATCGATATTAATTGTTCCACTTCTATTACCAATACTTAGTTTGCTACCATCAATTATAACTTTTACTATTTCGTCATTACCAAAAATTTCTTGACGGTCAAAAGAGATCCAGCTATCTTTGGTAGATAATTCAACATGAAGAGTGCTTGTACCCTCATTAATAATCTTAAACTCTCTCTCTTTTTTCATACCTTTTTCAATTTTCCCAAAGTCAAGTTTGTCTGGCTCTACTTTGAGTTTTGGTTCAAGATACTTAAATTCGACTTTGAATGACATTTTCTCTCCCGATTTGCTTATATCGGTTATAAAAATTGCTGGACGGCATTTCTTTCCATAGTCAAAGCTATCAGGAACGGTATATGGCGTAAACTCAGTTTGGTTGTCATCAAGGCAATATGCTGCATCAACTTTCCCTTTTATGTTACCAGCATCCTCCACCCATACCGCATAGTGGGGAAATCTTGGTGGTCCATCGTTAAAGCGGTGAGTGGGTGTTATTGCCCCATCAATATGATATATAACCAAGCCCTGGTCAGGTATACCCTGCCACCAGCTATCTATACCTGTCAAAAATCTATTCTCAATTAAAAAGTATTCTTTTGTTCCGGGGATATCAATCCTATAGAGTCTATCTCTACCATTAGAACAGAGTGCATCTATTTCATAAGTTCCTGATTTTGTAATTTTCTTGGGAGTAAGCCAACCAAGCTGGCTTCTTGAAAATCCTGATAAGCCAAATATCTTATAACTTGTAGATTCTGCCATTATATCCCATGGACCCACAGCAATACCACTTCCTGTATATGAGTAGAGGTCCCAGCCACCTAAATTGTGATAAAACTCATGACAAATACCCTGGAGTGGTGCCATTTTATCAGCCATAAAAACTTCAGCAGTCATAATGTATTCGTCTACATAAACTCCATCATATCCTATTCTTCCAGATGCCCAACTCTTATGCAACCAAAAAAAAGTTCCACCATAATTACGTGGATCTCCAGCTTGAACAAATATAGTATGGTCAATTCTCCCATCACCATTATTATCATATTCTCTTAAATTAACATTTTTTTCTTTTAATTTTTCAAATACATCTCTCATAAGAAATGATAGATCACTGTTTGTTACGTATTCCTTCTTCTTAAGAGGCATAAGAATCCAATCTCCAACACCATAACTTCCAGGGACAAAATCTACTGTTCCGTTTGTGACTTCTAGATAATAATTTCTTAAACTTCTTTCTCCTTCTTTATTGCTAAAAAAATAATCATACATTTCAGAAGCCGTCCTCTGGTGAGGCTGATCGGTAAAGTCCATAAGTATGGGTAATATTTTAATATTTGTAGGAGCTGATTGTATTTTTATGGGAAAAGAAAATAGAAAAATTAAAAGAAAACTAATTAAAATAGTTGAAAAAACTCTCCTTTTCATTTTTTATAGATTACTCCTTTTTTATTTTTGGGAAAGTATTACCTATTATTGTTGAAACTTCTTTTAGAAATTCTTCGTCTTCTTTAGTAAAAGCATTCTTCTTTATGCTATCTACATCGAGTACGCCTAAAATATTCTCATCCTTCATAATAGGAACAACTATTTCAGACTTTACAAATCTATCACAGGATAAATAGCTTGGATCTTCACAAACATTTCCAACAATAATAGTTTGCTTCTCCCTAACTCCTCTCCCACAAACTCCATCTGATATCTTTATTTTAGTGTGTGAAGGAGGTTTACCAAGATAAGTTTCAAGTTTTAGAGTCTCACCATCTAAAAGATATATACCAATCCAGTTATATTTAGGAAAGGCTTCTTTTAAATCAAATATAATATCAGAAAGCATATAACGCCAAACACTAGCTCCCGCACTATCATCTTTAATTCTTGAAAGAATTTTTAAATACTTACCTTTAATAGCCACATTGATATTATAATCAAATTGATTAATATTTTGAATATCTTTTTATGGTAAAAATAAAATAAATGTTTTTATTAAATATATTAATTAATAATATCGATAGTATAGTTTTTGCTTTGATTAGTTTAATATCTTTATTTTTCTCTTTAAGATTAGTTATTATGTTTATTACTAAAAACTTTTCCAACTTAAGAGAGAAAAGGTCAAATAAAAAGATTTCATCTTCAATAGAGGATAAAGGATATTACCCCTTTTTTTCTATTCTTATACCTGCAAGGAATGAGGCAGAAGTTATTGAAAAAACTCTTTCACACATTATAAAACTAAATTATCCTAATGATAAATTTGAGATTATTGTAATTGTTGATGCAAAAGAAAATTTTGAAAACAAAACAACGACCAAGGATATAGTTTTTAAATTTATTGGTGAAAATTGCAATAATATTATTCCCGCTGTGAAATGTTTGGAAGTGCCTGTTGATTTTGATGGCAAGTTAAATGGTGTAAAAACAGGTAGAATTACTCCATCCACTAAGGGAAGAGCTTTAAATTATGGTTTAACATTCATTGAATGTAGAGGAGAAACCCACTATTGTTCTTTTTTTGATGCTGAAAGCCATCCAGATGTAAATATTTTACTTGAATTAAGAAACAATATTAATAAAGATTCTAAAAACATTGTTTATCAAGGTCCGTTGTTTCAAGTGAGAAATTTTTGGAAATTGTCATACTTTTCTAAAGTTGTAGCGCTCTCTCAAGCGTTCTCTCATGAATATGGTCTTCCGTTTATTCTTAAGTTTATTCCATTTCTTGGCGGAACAAATATGCATATTCCTTTAAAATTAATTAGGAATATTGGTGGTTTTGCATCAAGCAATATTACTGAAGATTTAGATTTAGGAGTTAGATGCGAACTTGATGGCGGCATTAAACCTTCTTTTATTAATGTTCCTTCAAGCGAGCAAACACCTCCCAGCATTAAAGGTTATATAATGCAAAGGTTCCGTTGGGGAAAAGGAGCATTTGAAGTAATTTCAAATCTAAATAGAAGAATTAATAATACAAAAAATAATAATTGTCAAATTAAAAACATCAAAAAGCTTATGCTAAAATTATCTATATATGGGCCAGTAGAATGGATAGCATACTTTATAGTAGCTATTTATATAACCATAAATTACATAGAAAGATTAACCTTATCAATGTATACTTTGTCAAAACTTATTACCTTTCCACCAATTTACGCATATAATATTATATTTACTGCTTTTGGATATATTTTAACGTTTTCTGCAATAATGTGTGGAGTTTTCGTGATTCTTCTTTACTTTAAATATTCATCATTTATAACAGATGCCTTGTCATCGAAAAACTTATTCAAGCTTTCTCTTTTATTCCTTTACGTAATTTTTGCACTTCCTTTCGTTGTATGGATATTTAGTGTTCCATTTATAGGTTCTTTCGTATCAAGCTTATTCGGAGTGCATAATGTTGAGTGGGTAAAAACAGAACGCACAGTAGAAACTTAAGGAGGTAAAAATCTATGAGGATAGCAATTTTAACATCTGGCGGGGATGCTCCTGGTATGAATGCAGCCATTAGAGCAATTACAAGAACAGCAATTTTCGATGGAAATGAAGTGATAGGAATAAAAAGAGGTTTCTTAGGCCTTATGAAAGGTGAATTTATAAGTCTTGATTCAAGGGATGTGGGTGGGATTTTGTCAAGAGGGGGAACTCTTTTGTTTACTTCGAGAGCACCTGAATTTAAGCTTGAAACAGGAATCAATGATGCAATAAAGAATATCAAGGGTTTAGGAATAGATTATATTATAATAATTGGCGGTAACGGTAGCCAAACAGGAGCTTTTGAATTACACAAAAGAGGCATTAATATAATAGGCATAGCTTCAACAATAGATAATGACATTTGGGGCACAGATCAAACCATAGGATTTGATACAGCACTAAATAATGCAATTCAAGCAATTGATAAAATAAGAGATACTGCAACATCTCATGAGAGAGTATTTGTAATAGAAGTGATGGGGAGAGATGTAGGTATTCTTGCTCTTCATTGCGGAATATCGGCAGGAGCCGACGAAATAATAGTTCCAGAAATTCA
>JAGPKI010000147.1 GCA_018054005.1 Caldisericia bacterium | reverse complement strand
CAAGGGATATTAACTGGAAATATAATGCAGAGAAAAAGACTATAACAATATTTTGGAAATATTTATTTAAAGTTGATGGATTCAAGATATACAGTATTGGAGAGGAGCGTAAATTAGTAGATACACTGTCCTCTGATAGTTACCAAATCGATATTAAAATAGAAGAAATTGGCACATATCGCTATGTGATCACTGCTTTTAAAAAAGTTGGGGAGAAGATCATAGAAAGCATTGATTCACCAATTATTACAATCAATATAGAATAAATTTTACAAATTGTTTTTTAAGGAACATTAAATTCTAAGGAACATTAAATTCTTTTTTAATTTTTGATATTTTAGGTTGTATCGCTAACTGGCAATAAGCTTGATCAGGGTGATTTTTGAAGTATTGATGATGGTATTTTTCGGCTTCATAAAATGATTCTAACTGAACAACCTCTGTAACTATTGGGTCTTTATATAACACTTTATTTGTCATTTCCTGAATATATTGCAATGCCTCTGATTGCTGCTCAGAGGAACAATAAAAAATAGCTGAACGGTACTGACTGCCTATGTCGTCACCCTGCCTATTTAGTGTTGTCGGATTATGTGCTGAAAAGAATATTTGAAGAAGTTTCTGATAGGTGATTACTGAAGGGTCAAATGTTATTCTTACTGCTTCAGCGTGTCCTGTATCTCCTCTGCAAACTTCTTCATAAGATGGATTTTTAGTGTGCCCTCCTGCATACCCTGGAACAATTTCTATAATTCCATCAAACATAGAAAATACTGCTTCAAGACACCAGAAACACCCTCCTGCAAATACAGCAATATCCTTATTACAATTATCCACCATTATTTCCTCCTAATTTTTTAATGAGGTATAAAGAGCTTAATTTGCTAATCATCTTAGTATATAGTTATAATACAAATAATTAATTCACAAAAACTAATCTTCTCTTTTTAAAGAAATTGTGAAAAAATTTAGTGCTTTTCCAATTTAAAAAAAGGAACATTAAAGGTATTATTATACTACTTTATAAATCCTAAAGATGCAAAGTAATCAATAAATACTGATAAAATCATTGCTATAGAAAGAAGAATAATAATGAGCTTATTTAAGCTTTTGTTTTGTGCTGCATTATTATTTATTTTTTCTGTATTGATAGAGGTTTTGTTTTTAAAAGTTATGAAACCGAGGAGAAAAAAAATAACTTCAATAGAACTTAGCGAAATAGCAAAGAGAATCGCCGATAGATAGTTCAAGGGTACCGAAATAAAAGATATTTTAACAGGAATTATATAAATTAAAACCCAAATGATCAGTAAACTTATAAAAAACAAAATACCTGCTACCTTTAAAAGCCTTTTTATGAGTAGAGGAAAGTTTGATAAAATCAATATGGCAATTTTATCTGTTTTAAGTATCCATTTTGATATAAGGTAAAAGAATAGCCCAAGAATGTAGAATATAACCATCAAAAAGAGCAAATATACCAGCACATTACTCATAAAAAGAACCTCCAGAAAAAAGCATAGTTAAATTATAAGAAATTTTGTTATAATGATAACTAAGAAAAAATAAAAAATATAAATTAGGAGGGATATAAAAATGCGAAAAGCAATTCTTTTAACTCCAGGACCCACACAAGTGCCAGAGGAGGCATTGGCAGTTGCTTCTATGCCAATTATGCATCACAGGACTCCTCAGTTTGAAGCAATATTTGCTGAGGTTGAAGAAGGTCTTAAGTATATTTTTCAGACCAAAAACCCAGTATTAATTTTTGCTTCCTCGGGGACAGGAGCAATGGAATCGTCAATCGTAAATACCTTATCTCCTGGAGATAAGGTTATTGCTGTTGTTGGAGGAAAGTTTGGTGAAAGATGGGCAGAGATAGCCAAAGCTTATGGATTAAATTTAATTCAACTTGACATCCCATGGGATACTGCCGTTAAACCAGACGCAATAAAGAAAGCAATTGATGAAAATCCAGATGTAAAAGCAGTTCTTACCACTTTATCTGAAACTTCAACAGGGGCTACCACTGATATAAAGTCAATAGCGGAATTTACCAAAAATAAAGACATTTTGCTTATTGTGGATGCAATCTCTGGATTAGGTGTAGTTGATTTAAAGACTGATGAATGGGGAGTTGATGTAGTTCTTGCTGGTTCTCAAAAGGGACTAATGATACCACCTGGACTTGCTTTCGTAAGTATTTCAGATAAAGCAAAGAAATTTATGGAAACATCAAAACTACCAAAGTATTATTTTGATTGGAAATCATCTTTGAAGAACCTTGAGAAAAAGACTACTCCATTTACACCAGGTATAAGCTTGATAATACAGTTGAATGAAGCAATTAAGATTATTAAAGAAGAGGGATTAGAGAATGTATTTGCAAGGCATTCAAGATTAGCTAAAGCTTTAAGATCTGCAATATCTGCAATTGGTCTTGAATTATATAATAAAGATACAGGAGATGCCTGCACTGCTGTTAAAGTTCCTGAAGGTATTGACGGTGAAAAATTAGTAAAGATTTGTAGAGATAAGTATAAGGTTACAATTACAGGTGGACAATCTGAACTTAAAGGTAAAATTTTTAGAATCTCTACTATGGGAAATGTCAGTGAAAATGACGTAATACTTGGAATATCTGCTGTAGAACGTGGTCTTGCAGAACTTGGTTATAAGTTTGAGGCTGGAGCAGGTGTTGCTTCTGCAATGAGAGCTTTAGCTGAAGTTTAAGAAAGGAGGTAAGACTTTAAAATGTATAAAATATTAATAGCGGATGAAATATCTCAAGCTGGTCTCCAAATACTTAAAAATCATCCAGAGTTCGAGGTTGTTGAGAAAACAAAAATAACAGGTGATGAACTAAAAGAAGAAATAAAGAATTATAATGCATTAGTGGTTCGCTCAAGGACAAAGGTAACTGAGGAAATAATTAATAATGCAGAGAATTTAAAGTTAATCGTAAGAGGCGGAGTTGGAATAGATAATATTGATAAGAGTGCAGCGGAGAGAAAGGGTATTGCAGTTAAAAATACTCCAAAAGCTTCATCAATATCTGTAGCTGAGCTTGCTTTTGGGATGATGCTTTCAGGTGTGCGTAGGCTTGTTGATGCTACACTGTCTATGAAAGAAGGCAAATGGGAAAAAAAGAAATTTGAAGGATTTGAATTAGCTGGAAAGACATTAGGAATTTTAGGGTATGGAAATATTGGTAGATCTCTTGCAGAAAGAGCAATAGCATTTTGTATGAATGTTTTAGTTTACGACCCTTACGTGAAAGAAATAAACATTAAAGGTGTTACATTAACTGATCTAAATACTCTTCTTACTTCTTCTGACATCATTTCAATTCATTGTCCAAAGACTAACGAAACCTGCAACTTAATAAATAAGGAAACTTTAGCAAAAATGAAAGATGGCGTTG
>JAGPKI010000146.1 GCA_018054005.1 Caldisericia bacterium | reverse complement strand
CCTATAGAAAGTTTTGTATCAGAAAAGTTTGAAGCGATGATTAAATTGAGTATTTTTAATAGTAGAATGAAGGATTTTTATGACATTTATCAACTTTCCTACTTGTATAATTTCGACGGAGAAAAGCTCAAAAAAGCAATCCAAGAAACATTTTCAAGAAGGCAAACTCAAATACCAGCAAACGATCCTCTAATTTTCAAAGAAGAATTCTACTATGATAAAGAAAAACAAAAAATGTGGGAGTCTTTTCTTCGAAAAAATAATTTAAGCAATGTAAATAAAGAATTCAGCTGGGTAATGAAAAGAATTATCTCATTCATAAATCCAATAATCCTTTCAATTAATAAAAATACTGAAATGAAGGAAAATTGGGATCCAGACAAAGGAGAATGGATTTAATTTCTTTAAGAATAATGTTAGAGTGAATTGATAAAAAATTTTACTATGAAGATTCTCATAAAACCAACACATTCACTATCCCTAATAGCAACAAAAGACATAATTTTTGGCGCGCCTAGCAGGAGTCGAACCCGCAACCAACGGTTCCGTAGACCGTTGCTCTATCCAGTTGAGCTATAGGCGCGCACTAATATTATTATAGCCCCTTTCACCTTTAAATCAATATTTCGAAGCTTGCTAATCTCTCTATTGGTTGAACAACTCAAATAATTTAGAATGGCCTTACACAGCTGAGGCCATTCCATTGTTAACAATTCTCTTACATAAAAGTTTTCGGTATCAAGCTATAACCCATCTGAAACTACTATCCATTGGTCGTATAAGTCAAGGTTTTTAGAATTTAGCTCAATAGTTTCTCCAGTAGAAACACTAAAGAGACATATGCTTCTAAGGCTACCAGTTGTGCCGTGAGGGTCAGAACTGAATTTTTCAAAAATTATGTTGTCACTATCAAGCCACTCAGGATACATGATACCTTCGCCATCATTACTATCGAACTTTCTTATAACATCATTTGTATCAGCATCATAGATCAGAATTGAGTAGCTTTGTTCGATAATTTCACTATTTTCAATAATTTCTCTTTTTACATCGACTAAATACTTTTTGTAGTCTGAAGAAAAAACAATATCTAAGATATTCTGGTTCTTATCGAAAGAAGCAATTGTTTTTATCGTTTTATCACTGAGATTCAGGATATTAATCGTATTAATATAAGGGAACGCACCTTGAGTAAAAATTATCTTATCTTTATCAGTAGGATGGAAGATGAGTTTATCAATATTAGAGTAATATGGTGTTATTTTAACTGGTTTCATTGATTCAACATCTAAAATGTAGATTGCACATTTACCATTATCTAATTCAGGATGAACATCCTCTGCAATTGTAGCAACGATTTTCTTGCTATCTTCGGTCCAATATCCCATAATTACATCATAGCCACCTATCTCTTTAAGGCTTGTTCCATCACTATTTACAACACCGAGAAACTCATTTTTAGGGATTAGTTCTTTTGCTTCAGGTTCTCCAAGATGTACAAAAAGAATTTTTGAAGAATCATTCGACCACTTAAGGTCCAGCAATTGATAAAACAGCTCTGTTAATATCCTAAAATTAGAGCCATCATTTTCAACAATGCAGAGCTCTTGTTTTTCGTCATAATATCTTCTCCCAGAAACCGTGGTCGTAAAGGCAAGCATTTTCCCATCATAGGACCATCCATAGATATCGATTCCTTTTGCGTCCGTAACAATTGTCTTTACAGCGCCATTTTCTATGTTAAGCATATTGAGGTTATAGCTTTCTCCACTTGTTATAACAAAGAATATTCTTTTGCTATCATTTGAAAAAGTAATGTTGGTTATAGCTTCAATGTCTTTACTATCATACCAAGGAGTTACTTTTTTGAATGTGCCATCTGAAAGTTGAAGAGTGAAAATTGCACTTTGGTTTCCATTTGATACACTGAATGCAACACAGCTCTTATCAGGAGAATAGTATGGTCTAAGAACTTTAAGTTCTTCATTAGTTAATTTCTTCAGATTTTTCAAATTTACATCGATGGAGAAAAGTTCATAATAGTTTTGTCCCTCATTTCCACTTCCCTGAACTATAATTTTAGTAAAAAAGAGTTTATGCTTATCAGATGAAACACATAAAGGATATAAACGTAGTTCACTAAACTCTTCTTTTTTACTATACAATTTCAGCACATCATCCTTTGAGACAAGTAATCTATCATTTTTACCGCCAAGATCAACACAGCGTATGTCTTCTTTTGAAGAATAAATCGCCACATTGGCAAATTTAGAAGGTAGCTGAGTGTTATTGGTTTGTTTTATCGTACAAGATGATAAGAGAAGTGAAATTAGCAAAAGAACCTGTAAAATCAAAAAGGTTTTCTTCTTCATTAAAATACCGCTGTTAATTATATTTTTTTGTAATTCTTTCATAAAGATTCATCTTCCTTCAGGAACTTCTAACTCTGTAACCTTGAGTGTGCCATCTTCCATTCGGTCAATATCAACAGTTACTGGATATGTAGTATTTGGGTATATCTCTTTTTTCCGATCCTCTCTTACGGAAAACTCTACAAGCACTCTATAGGCCATAATTTTTTTCTCCTCTTCCTTAATTATAAACTTTGAGTTAAGTTCAGCAAGTTTTGCATATCCAAGATTTGCAAGTCTCTCAGTTTCAGGGTCAATAGGCTGATTTGCTTTTAGTTTTGTGTCAACAAATTTTTTCATTGCATCACCATACTGTGCAATAATATCCTTGTATTCTTGTGTTGTCTCTGCTTCTTCCTGTGCATTTTTAAATGCTTCTGCGTAGGAAATCTCTTTACTGTTCTTATCAAAGTATTTCACATCAACAATACTTTCTACGGGTGCAACTTCAGAAATCTTAAATTGGTTTAAAAATTCCTCTCCTACACGATTTACAATAAAATCTCTCATCTTATTCATTTCGCTAATATCTTTTAAATGTGAGTCACTTCTTACATAATTTGCTGCATTAGTTAAATCTCCTTTTGCAAAAGACTGCAGGAACTCGGTTGCAAAAAGAGATGGGTCGGATGCTTTAGTATCAACCCTTCCTAAAGAAACTAAGCCCAAAATTAAGAACAAAGCAATTGTCGCAAAGACTACCAATTTTTTTTTAGAATTCTTCATTTCTTACCTCCTACTTTAATTTTATTTTCCTATTTTTTTCATTTGATTCTCCTATTTTTCTTACATCCTTTTGTTGTTTTTCTTCCTACTTTCATATTGCACCATCTCCTTTTAAAGCATACTTTTTATTTTGTTAGCTTACGCTTTTCACTTTATAAAAACTCTTTCTTATATTCTACCTTTAGCTTAATCATTTTTTAGTCAAGAGGTTTTTAAGAAACACTGTCTCAGTCCCATTTTTCACTTTACATAATTCAATTTTTCATAAAGCTTTCACAAATTTTTTC
>JAGPKI010000145.1 GCA_018054005.1 Caldisericia bacterium | reverse complement strand
ATTTTGTATTAATTCCAAAAACATCATTTATTCTTACCTACACTGAGTAGTTAACTCCGATATATCTGCAGTAATCATCCTTTTATACAACTTCCTCCTTTGAAAAATACTTTATACTGAGATAAATTATCATGAAAAATTATTCTTATACAACAGGGATACTGATTTTATTGTTTATTTATTGAGAATTATGAAATATTTCAAAAAAGATAATATTTAATGATACAATATTGCCTATTTTTATAGTGTTGACAAGGTTATTCAAATATGTATTATTATGTATTAAAAAGTAATAATATGAAATAAAGGAGGTGAATAAAATGCTATCTATTCGTTTACCACAAGAATTAGAGGAAAAACTTGAGAAAATATCCAAAATTGAAGAGAGGTCAAAATCATATATTATTCGCAAAGCCTTAGAGCATTATTTCGAGGATCTGGAAGATTTTACTATTGCCAACAAAAGACTAAACGATCCATCAGCAGAATATTTTACACCAGAACAGGCAACAAAATACCTTGGATTCTAATTGGACTGTTAAATGGAATAAATATGCTTTGAATGATTTAAAAAGAATTGACAGAGAGAAAGCAAAGATAATTCGGGAAAAAGTTGAAACTTTCTTAATTCAGTCTCCTCTTGAATTAGGAGAAAAATTAACCTTTAAATTGAAAGGTTTATATCGATATAGAATTGGTCTGTATAGAGTTATATATTCTGTTAATAATTCTGAAATGTTAATAATTACCTTGTCAATATTATTTTAGAATAATTATTAAAGCTTTTCCAGCCTTAATTCTTTGAAAACTTGAGAATTTCATGTTGATTACCATATAATCTATTTATCTTTTATCTCCTTAACTATTTCTTCAATACTTGTATCCTTAAATAACTCTTTTCGTTCCTTGGTGTAATATCCTTCTCCAGACTCATAAAGGAGAATAAATTTAGTCGCACCGGAGTGACCTAATTCCCTTACTAAAGCTTCCCATCCTTTAACTTTTATTTCAGGTATAGTTATCCCCATATTACTCCACCTCCAACCCAATAAATTCAACTAAATTTACAATATTAACTTTTATTGAATCTCTTTGTCTTTTATAAAGATTCACAATATTATCATCACAAGTAATAAAAAAATCTGCATTAGATTTTTTAGCAAGTGTTACATGTAGAGCATCAATTCCAGAAAAGCCTAATCTCTTAATAAACTTTATCCTTTTGAGGTCTGAATTGGAAACCTTAGTAGATTCTCTTGCTAAACCGAAATAAGAAGATACTCTTATCATTCTTTGTATATCTGGATTCTTGCTGTTTTCATATACAAGTGCTTCTGAATAAACATTTCTCTCCACCATTTCTAAAATATAAACGAAAATACTTGTCTCTAACGATATTCTCTCTTGTTTCTGAGAATCAAAAGGTCTATTATAAACGCATAAATCCAAATATAATCTCATATCAAATAAAATTATATTCTATCCTCGCATAAATTAATAGCACTCCACTCTCGTTCTTTATTAGACGACCGGCATCTTGAAAATTATTCAATAAAATAAATGTGAATAATAATAATTAAATTGCATATAGTAATTGTATTTATTAAGTTTTATATATTAAGAAAACATCAAAAATTTTTAAGAGGGAATAATAAGAATGATCAAGTTGAAAGAGCGGTATATAACTGATGAAAAGGGAGATCGTATAGGAGTTCTGTTAGATATCGAAGAATACCTTAAATTACTTGAAGAACTTGAAGAATTAGAGTCTATCTATGCTTACGACGAAGCAAAAGCTTCAAATGATGAAGCAATTCCATTTGAACAGGCTATTTCTGAAATTGAACAAAAATTTAGTTGATCTTCTTCAAATGCTTTTTTAGGTGAAAGAAAAAGATATAATATTTATCAAATTAGAAATTATTGAATGGAAAAAAGTTAATAAAACCATGAAACAGAGCGAAAAAGTGGCTTATTGGATAGAAATTGCAGAGTATGATCTTGAGACAGCTAAAGCCATGCTGGACACAAAACGCTATCTTTATGTAGGTTTCATGTGTCATCAAGCTATTGAGAAAATCCTGAAAGCTGTTTATGTAGCAAAATTTCCAAGTGAAACTCCTCCATATACTCACAACCTAATTAAACTTGCACGTCTTTCAGGTATATTTGATTTGTTAGTGCATGAACAAATCTTTTTTGTCAATAAATTAGAGCCATTGAATATTGAATCACATTAGCCAAAAACAAAAAAAGTTATTGCATCTGCTCTAACTAAAGAACGCTGTGAAGCAATTATAAATCAGACAAATGAACTTTACCAATGGATAAAGAATCAGCTATAGCTATCGCAAAAGAATATGCTCAGTTAGTGATTCAACACATTCGGCCAGTTGAAATCATACTCTATGGATCCTATGCCAAAGGCACTGCGAGAGAAGAAAGTGATATTGATATAGCAGTAATAGTTAAAGATATCATTGGTGATTATCTTGATCTTGCGGCTATGCTTTATCATATTCGAATTGATCTTGATGACAGAATCGAACCAATATTGCTTGAAGAATCCAGTGAGGTTAGTGGTTTCCTTGAAGATGTGAGAAAGACTGGTCAAAGAATCTATCCATCTTCATAAAATTAGAAGCTATCCAATAAAGCTGTATAGATTAACATAAAAAAGCAATTGTAAAATCATATCTGATAAATGAAAGAAAGTCCAAATAAAAAAACTTTCTTATACCTCAAAATGCTCCTGAATGCTTGATTAAACTTAATTACGCAATTATGTCTGTAAATCCCATAAAAGACATAAAAGTAACTTTGTCATTGCAAGCCTATGCATTATATAAGCGTATAATAGGAAAAATCTCTAAAGTAATATTAGTAACTTATTCTAAAGAACTCCAATCCTCTCTGGATATTTTAGCTTGTTAAAGTATTTTTGATAGCAAATCAACTCCTATATCTTTTCTTTTATGTGGATTTGGAATTGTTAACCTAATATCACTCTTTAGCATATATAAATGTTTTCCTCCTTCATAAGGACCAGTAAAACCAAACTTCTTTAACTTCATAATAAACTTCTTATGCGATATAGGTTTCAGTTCTGACATTTAAACTGAAACTTCTTCCACTTTATTTATTTCAATGCTTCCAAGTTTTGGAATCTTCAATCCCTTCCTCGTGCTTACCAATATCCATCCTTCTATAACTTCTTTTAAATTGTTTCTACATTCCTCAAGAGTTTTTCCTGTTGCCCAAACACCAGGAAGCTCTTCTATTTCTCCATAATATGGTTCTTCATCTTCTATTATCTCATACTTGGCTCTTTTTAATGCTTCATCAATATATTCTGTTAACATAAAAACCTCCAAAGATATTATAATACAATAGCTTGATTTTTCTATATATCTAATGTCTGTAAATCCCGCATTACAGACATA
>JAGPKI010000021.1 GCA_018054005.1 Caldisericia bacterium | reverse complement strand
GTGAAATGAGTTTAAATGATGCAACGGAACTTATGAAAAAGAACACAAGAAATTATGCAAAGAGGCAAATGAGCTGGCTAAGGCAGAGATCAGATTTTCATTTATTGAATCTTTCTTCCAATAGTAATGATGAAACAATTGAATCGATTGTTAAAATAATAGAACTATCAAAAACAATGATTAAAGTATAAAATGTAAAAGATGAATAATTATGAATATACTTTTTAAATATGACTGAATTACGCAATTTTTTTATAAACCCTGAAGATATAAAAGACAATTTCGCAATTATAAAAGGATCTGATTTTCACCATATAAAGAATGTTTTGAGAGGAAAAGTTGGAACCAAATTATATGCAATTACACTTTCAGGAAAGTATGAAGCAGAAATTACTGATATTTCAGTAGATTCTGTAAAAATTAAACTTCTTAATTTAATCGAACCACGAGTTGAGCCAAAGTATAAAATTTGTCTATTACAGGCAATCCCTAAGGGGAGCAAAATGGACTTAATAGTTGAAAAGGCAGTTGAATTAGGTGTATCAAAGATTTATCCTTTTTATTCAGAGAGAGTTAATTTTAGCTTAGATAAAGAAAAAGAAATCAATAAAATTGAAAGGTGGAAAAGGAAAGCCATAGAAGCATCTAAACAGTGTAAGAGGCTAGCTATACCTGAAATTAATGAAATAATTGATTTTGACGAGCTTTTAAATCTAACTGAAGGCTCTAATAATGATTTGAAAATAATATTTTGGGAGTTAGAGGAAAAAAATTCATTAAGTAAATTGTTAGATAAAACAAAAGTTTATCCCGATTCATCTATTTTTATCCTCATCGGTCCAGAAGGAGGATTTTCAATAAATGAGGTTAAAAAAGCAGTTGAACATAATTTTACTCCTTGTTCTCTTGGAAAGTGGATTTTAAGAACTGAAACAGCTGGTCCATTTGCAGTTGGATTAATTTCTTATATCTTATGGGAAAGAGAAGAATGAAAGTTTGTATAAAAACATTTGGTTGCAAAGTAAATAAATATAATTCAGAGCTATTACGTGAAAATTTACTCATTAATGGCTCTACCATAGTTGAAGCAAGCGATAAAGCAGACATAATCATATTTAATTCATGTGTAGTCACAGAAAAAGCAGAAAATGATGTTTTAAAAGAATTAAGGAGGTCCAAAAAATCTTCAAAAAACATTTTTGTAACTGGTTGCATAAGTTCAAGCCTTAGAGAAAAACTTAAAGCTATGGAAATTAATTATATTAAGAGTGATTTTAAAGATTTGGGAGAGATTATTTCTAAAGTTCTTCCAGTTGATAAAGAAAAGGTTACAATTAAAAATACTTTAAAAGATTTTAGTGGTAGAACAAGAGCTTTTGTTAAAGTTCAAAGCGGTTGCAACCAATTCTGTTCTTATTGTATTGTACCGTATGTAAGAGGAACTCCTAAAAGTCGCAATAAAGATGAAATTATGAACGAAATCAAAGAAATTCTAAATAATAATTATAAAGAAATAGTTTTAACAGGTACTCAAATAGGTCTTTACAATTACGGTAGCGAAAAACTATCAGATTTAGTGGAAGATATTATAGAAAGTTTTCCCAATTTAAAGAGATTAAGAATATCTTCTATTGATCCAACACTTATAGACTCAAAACTTATTAATCTTATGAGCATTAAAGAATCTCCTTTATGCAATCATTTGCATATTTCACTTCAATCAGGGAGTAATAGAATCCTTAAACTCATGAATAGAAAATACAATGTAGAATATTTTCTTGATTTAATTGAAAAATTTCGAAATAATATTTTAGACCTAAATATTACTACAGACATAATAGTTGGTTTTCCTTCTGAAAGTAATTCTGATTTTATTGATACTTTGAAAGTAGTAGAGAGAGCTAAATTTTCAAAAGTTCATATATTCCCTTACTCAGATAGAACAGAAACAGCTTCCTTTAATATGGGAGATAAACTTGCTGAAACTACAAAAAAACAGAGAGTTAAGGAATTGCTTGAATTCTCTAATAAAGTAAGCTATAATGTAAGAAGTTCTTATATTGGAAAACAAGTTTCGGTATTATTAGAGACAAAAGGAACGGGATTTAGTAGAAATTATTTAAGAGTTATTTTAAATAATGAAAATGAAACTAATAATACAGGAAACATTGTTTATACTAATATTAAGTACGTTGATGAGAAGTTTCTTTATGGATAAAATATTATTTGAAAGGAATGATAAAAAGTAAGAATGGCAGAAATCGAGAAAAAAGGTAATGAAAGCTTTGATACAATGCTTGCAAGATTTAAACAGGAATGTGCACGTGAGGGCATAATTTCTGAAATTAAAAAGCATGAGTATTATTTCCCACCAAGCGTCAAGAAAAGAAGGAGATTCTCTAAAAAAATAAAGAGGTAATATCAAAAAAATGGAGAGCTCGCCTGCGTCGAGTAATCTAAGTTTCGTTTCATTTATTCGGAAGCTATCAGGACAAAAATTATTAATCATAATAATTTCCCTTGTTTTAATTTTCCTGATATTTTACTCATATTTTCTATCTAACAAAACATTTCTTAAAGAAGGCGAAATTGTTCCATATGATATTTATTCTCCCACAACTGTAAGATATATAAATGAAGAGGAAACTGAAAATCTCAGGAAACGTGCTGAGGAGCAGGTTCCACTGATCTACAAAAAGAACCCTTTTGTAAACGAAACTGTAATAAGTGATATTAACTATTTATTTAGCGTTGTAAAATCTGAACGGAATAACAAGATAAAGACGACTAACGAAAAGTGTGCAACTGTAGAAAAATTACTAACAAAAGCAGAGAATCCTCGTAAAATTGCTGAATTCTTGATTTCAACAGATGATAAAAATCTTCTTTTGGTTCAAAATCTTTCATTAGAATTAGCAAATGATCTTTTGAATAAAGGTGTTCAAGAAGAAGATATTAAGGAAATACCTGAAAGAATAAAAGAATTAGTCTATAAAAAAAGTGACAGAGTAGAGATTGTTGAATCAGTTTCAGCAATCATAACAACAACAATTAGACCTAATTTTGTTGTAGATGAATTAGAAACAAAGAAGTTAAAGGAAGAGGCACGTCAGAAAATTGTACCAGTAATAGATACAATCCTTCGCAATGAAAAAATAGCATCAAAAGGAGATAAAGTAACAAAAGATATACTTAAAAAACTTGAAGTTACTGGAATTCTCTCAACAAGCAGCCAAAAGAATTTTTGGATTATTTCTATTCTTTACCCCTTTTTAATTATGATTCTTACCCTTTTTTATATTTACAAATTTGGGGATGAGAAAATCATTTCTGATTCAAGATATTTTGTTATGTTAAATGCACTAATAGTATTATGCGTTGCTTTGGTTAGACTTTTTACACTTACTACTTATGTTATTTTCCCTGCACTTTTCTTATCAATACTTTTGGATGTATTTTATAAGAGTAAATTTGCAATTTTCTTTAATTCTTCTGTTATATTAATTTTGCTTTCTGTATTTGGATATGATATTCCAGTAATCATTGCTTACATTATTTCTGGAATTATCACTATAATGATTTTCGATAAATTTAGCACACCTTCTGAATTTTCTATAAAAGGATTATATTCTGCTATTAGTTTAAGCATATGTATGTTTATTTTCACGTCTTTATCAGAATTAAGTTATATTTATACCAATAAATTAAATATTTTAGGCGTTTCTTTGTTAAATGGATTGATTTCATGTTTTCTCGCGATGGGGGCAATTTTTGTTATAGAACATACATTAAGTTTGGTGACACCTTTGATGTTATTTGAGCTTTCTGACCCAAACTCTCCTCTTTTAAGAAAATTATTTGAAGAAGCACCTGGTACATACCAACATAGTGTATTTATCGCTAATCTTGCTTCACACGCTGCCTCTGCTATTGGTTGTAATTCTCTCTTAGCAAGAGTAGGATCATACTACCATGATATTGGAAAAATAGAAGATCCTCTCTCTTACACAGAAAATAGTTCCGGAGGCAATTTACTTGACAAAATGGATATAGAGGATGCAATTAAAAAAATTAAAGCACATGTCTATAATGGTGTAAAAATTGCAAACAAATATAAACTACCTGCAGAAATAAAACAATTTATTGTTGAGCATCATGGTACTTCAAAGATAAGTTTTCTTTATGAAAAAGCAAAAAAAATACATGGAGCAGAAATTGATGAATCACTATTCAGATACGACGGACCTAAACCTGAAACAAAAGAGACAGCTATAGTTATGCTTGCAGATGCTATTGAGGCATCTGTTAGATCTCTTAAAGATAAAAGCGCCGAAAAAATTGAAGAACTTGTCGATATGATATTGAAAAGCAGGCTAACAGATGGTCAATTTGATAATGCACCACTAACTTTAAAAGAATTATCTGAAATTCGACGCTCACTTATCTCTACGATTAATTCTTTACATCATTTAAGAGTTCCTTATCCAGAAATGGCTAAAAGTAAATAATGAAAATAGATCTCTTATTTAGCGATCGAAAAACAGAAAAGAATCTTAAAAAATCATTAATCCAGCTCATTAGAGAGATATTAATGGATCCAATTTTTGATTGCATACCAAATAATTCATACATTAGTGTAACTATTGTTGACAATGAAATAATTAAAGAACTTAACAAAGCCTATAGAAATATTGATAACCCCACAGATGTCTTATCTTTTCCTATTAAAGAGATGCTACCCAATGAATACATTTTAGGTGAAATTATTATCTCGCAAGAAATGGTAATAGAAAATGCAAAAAAATACGGATTAACAAGCAACATTGAGCTTTTAAAGCTAATCATACATAGCTTACTTCATTTAATAGATTATGACCACAAAACTCCCGAGGAAGAAAAAAAGATGAAATATCATGAAGATAGATTAATGGATCTTTTCATTGAAAAAGTTAAAGCAATTGATTTAAATAAGGAGTTGTTAAATTAATGGAATCGTCGTTTATTTATTACTTTTGGATTGTTATATTGATTTTGCTTTCAGCTTTTTTCTCTGCTTCAGAAGCTGCTCTTCTCTCTGTAAGTAGAATAAAACTTATGAATCTTGTAAATGAAAAATCTAAAATAGCTGAAAAAGTTTTGCACTTAAAAAGTGATGCAAGTAAATTTATAAGTGCTATTTTAGTTGGGAACAACATTGTAAACATTCTTGCTACCTCTCTTTTTACAAGATTACTTATAGAAAAAATTGGACCCACCGAAGGTGTAATATTAAGCACCATTATAACATCAATAGTAATTATAATATTCGGAGAAATGCTTCCTAAAAGCATCGGAGCTGCAGGTTCTCTTAAAATAAGTATGTTAGTATATTATCCTGTTACATTTTTTATTTATATATTCTATCCTATTGTCTATCTTTTAACCAAGCTTAGTCAATTTACTCTTAGATTGTTAGGCATAAAGAATAGTTTTGGAGATCTTATTACAACACAAGAAGAATTAGAAACAGTTATAAATGCTTCACATGAAGACGGGCTCATAGAAGAAGAACAGAAAGAACTAATGAAAAGCGTATTCGAATTTCGGGATATTAGAGTATATGAGGTAATGGTTCCGAGAGTAGATATGGTTACTATTAATGTTGAAGGTGGCATATCTAAATTTATGGAAGTTGTTGGCGAAACAGGCTATTCGAGGATTCCAGTGTATGAAGACTCTATCGACAACATTATAGGTATCCTTTATTCTAAAGATGTTATGTCTAAAATTGGAAAGGGTGAGGATATTGAAAAGATAGAAATAAGAAAAATAATGCGTAAAGCAGAATTTGTACCAGATAGCAAAAAAGTTGAAGAGCTTTTTAGGGAGATGCGTGAGAAAAAATTACACATGGTTATAGTTATTGATGAGTATGGAGGAGTTGCTGGTCTTATTACACTTGAAGATATCATTGAAGAGCTCGTTGGAGAAATTCAGGATGAGTATGACACCGAAGAACCATTCTTTAAATTAAATGAAGATGGTTCTTATGAAATAGCAGGAAGTTATCCCATAGATGATTTGAATGAACTTCTTCAAATAGACCTATCAAGTGAAGAGTATGATACAATTTCAGGCTTTATACTTTCATCTCTTGGCCATATACCTACTGTTAATGAAAAGCTTACATATGGAGACTATGTTTTTAGAATAGAGCAGATTAAGAACAGAAGAATAATTAAAGTTAGAGTAGAAAAGAATAAAGAAAGCATTGGAGAGGAATATAGTGAAAAAAATAATAATAGCTAATTGGAAAATGAACAAAACAATAAAAGAAGGATTATTATTTATAGAGTCTTTTTTAAACCTTAATCCCCCATTAGAAAAAATTGAAACAGTCATTTCTCCGTCATATGTGTTGATTTACCCAATTTATGAAGCTATTAAAGGATCATCCCTTTATCTTTCAGCACAAAATCTTTTCTACGAAAAGGATGGTCCTTATACAGGTGAAGTATCAGGAGAAGTACTTAAAGAAGCAGGCTGTAAATATGTTTTAATAGGTCACTCAGAAAGAAGGAAACTTTTTTATGAAACACCTGAAGTAGTTTATAGAAAGTTTATTGCAGCTAAAAATTTTGATTTAATTCCTGTAATTTGTTTTGGAGAAGAATTAAATGAAAGAAAAAATGGAAAGACAATTTCAGTGATAGATAATCAGTTAAAGGAATATTATAATTATAAAAACTTGATTCTTGCCTATGAGCCTGTTTGGTCAATTGGAACAGGTATTATTCCTAAAGAACAAGAAATAGAAGAAGTTGGTAATTATGTTAAAGAAAGATTTAATAACGATGTTACTTTAATTTATGGTGGTAGTGTTGATAAATCAAATATAGATGAACTTTTAAATGTTAAGAATATAGATGGTTTTTTAGTCGGAAGAGCTTCTCTCGATCCATTAAATTTTTTTGAAATTATTAAAGCATTAGTTGTATAATGCAAGAAAAAGGCACTTTGTATGTTTGTCCCACTCCAATTGGAAATCTAAAAGATATTACCTTACGCACACTCGATGTATTCAGAGAAGTGAGCTATATTGCTTGCGAAGACAAAAGAAGAGCCCTAAAACTTTTAAACACTTACGATATAAAAAAACCTTTAATTTTGTATAATGAGCACACAAAAAATAAGGAAAACAGCACTTTAATATCATTATTACAATCTGGTAATGATGTTGCTCTGACTTGTGATGCTGGCATGCCTGGCATTGCAGATTCAGGTTATGAATTAATAAAATTATGTATAGACTCAGGAATTAAAGTAGTGACTTTGCCAGGCCCTTCAGCAATTTTAACTGCTATCGTTGGCTCTGGGCTAAAGGCGCAAAATTTTATATTTATAAATTTTTTACCGAGAAAAAAGGGACAAATTGTGAACCTCCTAACAAAACTTAAAGATTTAGGTTTCACAATCTGTGCTTTTGAATCACCATACAGGCTTTTAAAAACTCTTGAAATTATGTATAATTTTGATTCAAATATAAATTTATGCGTTTGCAGAGAAGTTTCAAAGATACATGAAGAGTTTGTGAGAGGAGATATAAATTTCGTTTATACATACTTTAAGCAAAAAAAAGAGATAAAAGGAGAAATAACATTAGTTTTTAAGTTTATGGAGGCAGATGAAAATGAGTAAAAGATATAAAGAAAAATTCTATGTTACAACACCAATTTATTACATTAGCGGTGAACCTCATCTTGGTCATCTCTACACAACAGTAGCAGCTGATATAGTTTCAAGGTTTAAGAAGAATTCAAACTATGATGTATTATTTTCAACTGGTAGCGATGAAAATTCTCAAAAAATTATAAAAGCTAGCTCTAAGCTTAATATTAATCCAAAAGAATATGTCAATATAGAATCATTAAAGTGGAAAACCTTTTTTGAGGATTTTCATATTGAATTTGATAGATTTATTAGAACAACTGATCCAGACCATATAGAAGTGGTTCAGTATGTACTTAAAAAACTATATGATAAAGGTTATATTTACAAAGGAAAATATGAAGGCTGGTACTGCACTGAATGTGAGTCATTTTTACCAGAAACATTTGAGAAAGAAAACATCTGTCCTGAATGTGGTAGAGAAACTATTTGGGTTTCTGAAGATAATTATTTCTTTAAACTTAGTTCATTTAAAAAGCCATTAACCGATTTTTATGAGGCAAACCCTCATGCAATAGAGCCAGTTTCTCGCTATAATGAAATTATGAGTATGTTAAACGCTGAGTTAAAAGATGTATCTATTTCGAGAAGCTCTGTTCAATGGGGAATTAGAATACCTTTCTCTGAAAATCAAGTAACATATGTTTGGATTGATGCGTTACTAAATTATTTAACTGTTCCAGGCTATATTCAAAACAGAGAAAAATTTGCGAGGTTCTGGCCTGCTGATTTACAGCTTATGTCTAAGGATATTATAAGATTCCATTGTATAATCTGGCCAGCATTACTTTTAGCATTGGATTTAGCACTACCAGTAAAAATATTTGTTCATGGTTGGTGGCTTACATCCGGCGAAAAGATGTCAAAATCCAAAGGTAATATAATTAACCCAAAAGATATTGTAAATGAACTTTCAAAAGAAGCTGGAATAGATAATAGAATGGCTGTCGATGCTTTAAGATTATTTATGTTCAGAGAATCAAATTTCGGAGAAGATGCAGTTTTTACTTACGAAAGATTTTACTCAAGATACAATTTTGATCTTGCAAACGATTTAGGCAATCTTGTAAATAGAGTTTATGCTATGACAAAAAAATACTTTGATGCAGTTATACCGAAACCTGCTCTATTTTCAGGTGAGTTTGAAGAAATGCTTAAAAGTAGCACAGCAAATTACTTAAAACATATGAATGAATATGCTTTCAAAGATGCTCTCGAAAGTATATGGACATTTATAAGTTACTCAAATAAGCTTATTGAAGACACTAAGCCATGGGAATTATTCAAAAATAATAAAATAGACCAATTAAGCAGTTTTTTGTATTCTCTTCTCGATGGAATAAGGATAATATCAATTATGCTTTCACCTTTTATGCCTTCATTTTCAAGAGATATCTTACAGTCTCTTGGTGTAAAAGATAAAAGTATTGATTCATTAATTTTTGGAAAGTTAAATGGTGGAACTATAATTAGTGATACAGGAATAATATTCCCTCGGGTAAAAATATTTAAAGAAGAAGAAATTAAGAAACATGATGAACTTATCAGTTTAGACTATTTTAAAAAAGTTGATTTGAGAGTTGGAAAAGTAATTGAAGCAAATAGAATCGAGAAAAGTAAAAAGCTAATTCTTTTAAAAATTGATACAGGATCTAATCAAATCAAGCAAGTAGTGGCTGGAATCGGAAATACTTATCCACCTGAATCTTTAGTGGGTAAAAATGTAGTTTTTGTTAATAATCTTGAGCCTGCAAGCCTAATGGGATATACTTCTGAAGGAATGATTCTCGCAGCAGAAGGTAATGATAAACTATCAATAATAATTCCAGAAAAAGATATTGAGCCTGGATCAAAGATTAAATGATATGCCACTATATATAGATTCACATGCACATTTAAACCTCATAAATGAAAAAATTGATGATACTATATCAAAATGCAAAGAAGCGGGTGTTAACTATATAGTTAATGTTGGCTACGACTTAAGTTCTTCTGAATTTTCAATAAATCTCGCCAATAATCACAAACCTGTTTTTGGTTCAATAGGAATTCACCCTCATTATGTTGATTCTGTACAAATTAATGAAATCGAAAATATATTTAAAAGAATTATCTATAACAGAAAAATCATTGCTATAGGAGAAATCGGATTAGATTATGTAAAAAGCACAACACCAAAAAGCAAACAGTTTGAATTATTAGATTATCAACTAAATTTAGTCCTAACTTATAATTTACCAGTCATTATTCATAACAGATCAGCTGACAATGATATTCTTTCAATTTTAGATAATTATAAAAATTTAAGAGGTGTTTTTCATTGCTTCAGTTCTAATAAGGAATTTGCAAAAAAAGTTTTAGATAAAGGATTTTATATTTCATTTACAGGAAACATCACATACCCCAATAGCCAACAATTGCAAGATGTAGTAAGCTGGGTACCACTCGATTCAATTTTACTTGAAACAGATTCACCATATCTTTCTCCACAAATCCTACGAGGAAAAGAGAACCACCCCGTAAATGTAAAACATATTTATGAAACAGTAGCTATTATTAAAAATATTGATATCGAGGAATTATCTCAATCAATTTTTAATAACTTTATTAACTTATTTCTAAAAGGTAAGGAGGAGGTTATTATTGATGGCTAAAGCTTATGAAATTGCATCCTTTTTGGATGATTTACTTAAAACTTCTGAAATAGAAGATTATTCCTACAATGGGTTGCAAGTAGATTCTACCGGTAATATCGAAAATATATATGGCGGTGTAGACGCTACAATGGAATTCTTTAATAAAGCAAACTTTCCTCGCAATTCACTTTACATTGTTCATCACGGAATTTTTTGGAAAAATAATGATCCAAGAATAATTAATGGTAATTACTCAAAAATAAATTTTCTGCTTAGCAATAATTCATCTCTTTATGCTTCTCATCTTCCACTTGATCTCAATAAGACATATGGCAATAACATTTCGTTACTTGAATTTTTGGGCGTAGAAAAAGATTCCATTATTCCTTTTGGTTTATATCATGGTATATCAATTGGTTTTCGTGGAGAATTTAAAAATCAAGTTACAATTGAAAATATTTCTAAAAGGCTTGAACCAATTGCCAAAAATAGAGTCTATACATTTCCTTTTGGTAAACAAGAAATCAAAACAATTGGAGTTGTATCAGGAGGAGGGTCATTTGCTTCATCGGAAGCAGTTAAATTGAATCTTGATTTATTTTTAACCGGTGAAACTGACCATACTCTTTATACTTTTGCAAGCGATGCAAAGTTAAGCGTCATTTTTGCAACACATTATGCTACTGAAACATTTGGTGTTAAAAACTTGGGAAATCTTTTAAGTCAAAATTTCAATATAAACTTTACATTTATAGACTTAGAACCTATATTTTAATTAAGGATTTAAAAGAAATCTCTATTAAGGGAGGCTCCTTAAATGCTTAAGAAGACGAGTAGTGCATTATTAATAATCTTTTTATTTTTTTTCTGTATGCAAAATATATTTTCTGTCGATGTAGTGTGCTATAAATATGACCTTAGTTTATCTGGATCTACTCCAGATATTATTTCTCCCCCCCTTGAAACTATTTGGAGAGAAACAGTCGGAGAAACAAAATCATATCCTATCATAATAGGGGATAAGCTTTATATAGGGACAACTTGGGCTTTGGTATGCTATAATGCCAAATGGGGAACAAAAATCTGGCAGTACATATCAAAAGATTTTTTACATTCTTCACCCGCATATTATGCAGGTTATGTATATTGTGGATACCAAAATAACTTATATTGCATCAATGCAAAAACTGGAGTATTAAAATGGAAGTTTGATACTGGAATTAATTCGGTTAATTCTTCTCCTGTAGTATTTTCAAATTCTGTATTATTTGCCTCCAATAATAGATTATATGCTTTGAATTATGAAACTGGCAAAGTATTATGGTCAATAGGATTTGGAGCAAATATAGAATTTCCTGTTTCAGTAGTTTCAGACAAATTCTTTGTAATTTCTGGAGACAAACTTTATGGCTTTAACTATAAAACACATACTAAAATCTGGGAGTATCAATTTCCTTATAAAATTACACAATGCTTATCTGCAACAAGCGAAAATGTTTATGTTTCCTGCGGTAAAGAATTATATGCTATTCACTCAAAGACAGGTAAATTAAATTGGAAGCAATTCTTTGCTGGTAATGCTATGAATTCTCCAACTTACTTTGGAAATGATGTTTTTGCCTCCTTTGATCAGTATTTATATTGTCTTGATAGCAAAAATGGTAAGGTTAAATGGCAATTTGAAGCTGGTTTTTATATTGAATCAGTACCATCTGTATCAGAGAAGTATATTTGGATTGGTGCAGATGATTTTAATATTTATTGCGTAGATAGATTAACTGGCAAAAAGCTTTTTGAATCCATTGCCGGTAGCACATCATATTATGTAGTAATTGGCAATAACCAGATATTTTCTTTATCAGTTTATGGAGAGTTATTTGCTTTTGTGCCTAAAGCCTCAAAAGCAGAAACTAACGTTAAATTTGAATTATGGGTTGGTAAAAAATATGCTCGTAAAAATGGCAAATTTCTAAGTATAGACGCTGCACCATTTATAGAAAATGGTCGAACCCTTGTACCAATACGAGTTATAGGAGAAGCTCTCGGAGCAACGGTAAACTGGTTCGCAGAAGATAAAAAAGTTACATATGCTCTCGGTACCAAGTTTATTGAGCTTTGGATTGGTAAACCTGAAGCTTTTGTTTCTGGAAAGAAAGTTAAACTTGATACTTCTCCAAAAATAGTAAATAGTAGGGCATTTGTTCCGTTGAGGTTTGTTTCAGAAAATCTATCTGCAAGAGTAAATTGGGAGCCAAACGAAAAAAGAATTACTATTGAATATCCATAGCATATAAATACCTTTTCGAATTCAACATAACAATTATACCTTTTTGAATCTTCAGTTTCCTAAATAGTGCAGCTTAAGACTCTTCTTTATGGTTTTTATAAATTATTTTAGAAAAATTTTCTATTTACCACGAGTACCCTTTTTTGTGGAAGAGCCACCTTTTGTACCTTTACCCTGCCCGGTAGATCCTTTGCCTTTTCCTTTATCTTTCATTTATTTATCACCTCCTTTTCGATAAATTAAATTTCCGATTAATTATAATAAAATTTTTAAAAATGGTAACAATTATACAATGCAAACATGATCGCCAGTTTTAAGAAATGCCGCATTTGCTTCATCGGTATCTATATGAAAGTCTAAAACAAAATCTTCCCTAACTCTTATTATTACGTTATGAAAAGTTAGTTCTCTTATTCCTTCTCCTTTTACTGAGACAATTTGGTTATTTTGAACATTAAATCTTTTAGCATCATCTGGTGACATATGAATATGTCTTGCAGCAATTATTACACCTTTCTCTAAGTTTATGATTCCATTTGGTCCCACCACTACTATACCTGGAGTTTGATCTATATTCCCAGATTCTCTAATAGGAGCTTTAATACCGAGTTTAAAGCAATCTGTTAGAGAAAGCTCAACCTGTGTTTCTTTTCTCACAGGACCGAGGATTCTTATATTTTCTATAGAACTTTTACAGGTAACGAGCGTCACAAATTCATTAGCTGCAAATTGACCTTTCTGGGTGAGATCTTTATATTTTGTTAAATTATAACCTTTCCCAAACAAAATTTCTAAATGTTCACTTGTGACATGAATATGACGATTAGAAACTCCAACAGGAATTTGTAGTTTATTATTCATTTTTTAAAACTCCTTAATTTAAATATTTAAAGCAAAATAAATTATCATAACAATCAATGATACAAACATAAACCAATTTAATTCTGATTTTTTACCACTTGTTAGTCTCAAAAGATTTATTATTGAGTAACACCCAAAACCTACAAGTATTCCTAAAGCTGGATTCATAGATATAAAGCCAGTAATAACCATAATAATTGCTGGAAATAAATCACAAATAGTATCGTATTTTACTTTTTCGAGTGCAAACTTTAAAATTAATCCACCAGATCCTATCAAAATAACTGAAATAGCAGCAGGAGATACAAAGAAGTTTGTATATGGGAAAAGCAGTGAAAAAAGTAGCATTAATAGACCGCAAAACACTGCTGTTAAACCTGTTTTACCTTTGTTTATAATTGGTACAGCTGATTCTGAAGAGTATGTATAATATGTTGTATTGGTTAATGTGCCTATTAAAGCTGAGAGACCATTTACTCTACTGAATTTTGAGAATTTGTCATTAATGTCAATATCTGCTTCATCTTTTCCATATTCTAATAATGAATTTGCAAAAAATAGGTTTGAGAAAAATAAAATTATGAAGAAAGAAAAGCTCAATTTAAGCAGTGCCGTAGAAGATAGTCTTGTTATTTCCCAGAATTTGCTGAAAGCTTGCAAATTTAAAAATGTTTTAAATGATGTAATCTTAGTAAAGAGTATTTCAAAGCCTTCAGGACGTAAAATATTCTCTATTGGTGAAAATCTTATGAAACTCGATACTGCACCTTTGGAAAGTCCAGATGACCAATTTATAGGGATAATAAAGCCCAGTATAGCAATAATTATAAAAGTGATAATGTAGGAGTATTTATTTTTGCTCATATAAAGAAAAACAAAAAGGCAAACACCAATAAGTGTTAGAAGTGGTACTGGTGATAAAATATTTCCAAGACTTAATGGAAACGTAAAACTTATGGATGGAGCAACACCCCCCAGGGTAGTTGCAGGAGTAGGAACTTCTGTTTTTATAATTAAGCCTGAATTTATAAAACCAAAAAAGATTAGAAGTAAACCAAGCATTAACGGAAAAAAATTACTTAATGACTTAGGTATTAGTTTAAGAAGATTATTTTTTTTAAAGAAAATTGTAACAATTACGAATAAGAGTGAGCCAATAAACGCAGATACAAGTACATATTCAAGCTGATGCCCCAGATAAATATGCCCTGTAACAGCTATCATCAAGGAAAAAATTATATTTGGTACTATAGCAAATGGTAGATTAGTGAGAAACCCGCTTAAAATAGTAAGAAGCCCTGAAGTCACTCCAATTACTATTATTAATACTGGTAAGACAAGGTTAAGTTCTCCGGGGGTAAAAGAATCTCTAAGTATATCAGCGGTAAATTTTATTAATATGTATGAGGACAGGAAAAGTATAAGACCTGCATATAACTCATTTTTAACTGAGCTACCTCGTTCTCTTAACTTAAAATAATTATTAATAAATGTTGGTTTAATCATTACTAATATTAACCTCCTCTATATAATGTTTGGCAACTTCTAAATAGTGAATGGCTGAAAGGTTTATCTGTTCAACCTCTTCTTTTGTAAGTTCTCTAACTACCCGCGCAGGAACACCCATAGCTAAGGAATTTTCTGGAATGAATTTATTTTCAGTTACAACTGCCCCAGCTGCTATTATAGAATTCTTAGAAATATGAGCACCATTTAGAATTATAGCTCCCATTCCAATTAAAACATTATCATCTATTTTACATGCATGGATTATTGCATTGTGACCTATGGTAACTCTATTACCTATAATTGCAGGAATATCTGCCTCTACATGAATTGTGACATTATCTTGAATATTTGTCTCTTCGCCAATTATTATGGGAGCAATATCAGC
>JAGPKI010000144.1 GCA_018054005.1 Caldisericia bacterium | reverse complement strand
CAACTAATTAATTTATGATTAAAGATTTGTATCGCTTTATTTATAACATTGCACTCTGAGCATCAATATATAAATAAAAAGTTACCCAAATAAGAAATTATTTTTGGAAGTATGTTGCTTCCTATGAGTATAATAATAATTAGTTCCCCGTATAACTCTACTTGAGTAACATTTATATTTCTTTTTAAAAGTGCCATAAGAATTAACCAACCATCCAATGGAGGAATAGGCAGAAGAGAAAACAATCCATAATAAATGTTTATTCTAGAAAATAAGTTTATAATAGCAGCTAATGTTAAAGAGATATTTTCGGTTGGTTTTATTAATAATGCAAGGACAAATCCTAATAATAGGTTCATAATAATTCCGCTCAGAATAATTCCAAGTCTTTGAAAAGTTGATTCACTTTTAAGAACACGACTAGAATTTATTGGTTTTGCCCACCCAAATTTAAAAAATATAAATGGTATTAATCCAATTATATCAACGAACTTAAACGGATTTAAAGTTAAAAAACCTTCAACTTTTTGGTTTATATCTCCTGCTTTATATGCAAAATAAGATTGAATATATCTATGCAAGGAAATACACAAAAGAGAAAAAACCATTATAATTACAATTTCAAAACTAAGAATACGATTAAGAAACATTTCTTTTTGTAAATTATAGTAAATAGCACCAATCATCCCTAAGGAAAGCATTATATTTTCAATTATTGACATTATTTAAGTCCTTTCCAGCCAAAGATAATGCTTCTTTTATTTCATCATCTTTATTTTTTATAATTCCATCGTATTTCATAAAAAGTAGTTTGTTTATAATTTCTCCTAATTTTTCTCTTTTAGCATTTGTTATTTTCTCGATTTCATGACCATCTAATTCCAATTTAAGGGGTTTTATTTCATTTATGTACTTTAACAGTTTGTCTAAGTCTTCACTTTTTAAAAAGCTCCCAAGCATAACAATTTCTTCATCTGAAAGATTGTTTAATACTCCTGCAATCTCTGAATTTTTAGAAGCTTTTGAGAGTTTTTTGATTAATATTTTGTAATTATTCCTAAAGTTTAAAGCAATTTTGATTTCCTTTTTTCCAGCTCTTAATCTTTCAAGAATTTCACAAGTTTCATCGTCTGTAAGATTAAAAGTAAGAATGACAATATAAGGAAACCATTTTTTCTTTGGATTTATTGATTCAATCAATTTAGAAGCTTTCTCTAATTTCTTAATAGTGTTTCTATTAATTTTTATATTTCCTGAAAGAATTCTTAGAGCATTTAGCTTACTTAATCTTTTAATAACAGAAGGGTTATAATTAGTCTCCTCAAGGAGATTCACAAATTCTGATAAAATTCTAAACTTTGAGATTCTTTCAAATATCCCTATATTCATAACATTAATAGCAGCTTCTTCAGTTTCTTTATCCATTTTAAAACCATATTTAAACTCATATTCAACTGCTCGTAATATTCTTGATGGATCCTCAATAAAACTCAATTTATGCAAGATTTTAATTTTTTTGTTTATTATATCTTCATAACAATTGAAGTAATCAATTATTTCACCAAAAGATTTATTATTTAATGAAGCAGCTAATGCATTTATTGTAAAATCTCTTCTAAAGAGATCTTCTCTTAATGAACCAATACTAACTGTAGGAAGCGCAGCCGGATATTCATAATATTCTTTTCTTGTTAGGGCTATATCGAATACAAGGCTCTCATCTATTTGTATTTTTGCAGTATTAAATATTTTATTAATAGATATTTTTTTATCTTTAAATTTCTCATTTTTACTAACATTTTCAATAAATTTATAAAAATCTTTATCTATTAGAATGTCAAAATCTTTACAGTAATAACCCAGTATCAGGTTTCTTATAGAACCCCCCACTAAATAGACATTTATATTAAGATCATCTCCTATTTTTCCAATAACTTTTAAATATTCCTTTACTTCTTTTGATAATTTAATGTTTATTTCGTCTTTTATACTTTTCTTTATAGATTCTTTATCTTTACGTGAGTTACTGCTTTCTTTTTCTATTCCATATAGTGCTTTTAGTAGGTCTGAACGAGTTAATATACCTACAATTTTTTTTGACTTGACAACCGGCAATCTTCCATAATCTTTTTCAATCATTATTTTTTCTGCTTCTTTAATGGATATTTCTGATGGTATAGTTTTAGGATTTTTTGACATATAATAGCTTACAGGCATTTTTTTAAGTTTTTCTTCATTAATTCTACCTATATCTCTTCTCGAAATAATACCAACTAACTTTTCATCTACTACAACAGGTAATCCCGAGTAACCATATCTTAGCATTAGCTTTAATGCTTCTTCAGCAGAAGTATCCGGAGTTATTACTTTAACTGGAGAGCTCATAAAATCTTCTACTCTTCTTGTTGATTTAATGTTTTTCTTTACTTCTCTTAAGACTCTCAATACTAAAAAATTTAAATCCTGTGTACTTTTCTGGATAAATACAGACGCAGCTTGGGGATGGCCTCCACCGCCAAGGTTTTCTATTGTTTTACCAATATTGACAATATTTGCATCTTTCGATCTTCCTACTATAAGGATATCTTCTTTAAATCTTGTTATTGTAAAAAGTGCATCGACATCAGTTGTTTCCATTAGTTTGTGAGTGAGGAATGAGACACCTTCAACATATTTTTCAGCATTTACAGGACAAATTGCAATATTTACCCCTTTTATCTCTATAATTTCTACTGCATCTAAAAATTTACTAAATAACTCTTTTTGAGAATCATTAAGAGCAGGTGAAACAAATTCGGAAACAATTGAAAGTTTCCCACCTTTTTTAAGGAAGTATCCGCAAGCTTCAAGGTCTTTTTCGGAAGTTGAAGAAAAAGTTAATGAACCTGTATCTTCATAAATACCAAGTAAAAATAAAGTTGCTTCCACTTGGTTAAAATTAATATTTTTTTCTTTTATAAGCTCATACAGGATAGTCATTGTACTGCCATAAGTTTTAATAATAACCTTATTAAATTTTGCTTCTTCTTCTATTGGATGGTGATCAAAAACTGTAACATATAAATCCCTTTTCAGGGTCTCTTCATAAAGAGGTTTAATTCGAAAGATATCTTGAGTATCAACTAAATATACTTCCCTAATACTATCGAAAGATATTTCATTTATAGAGGAGAGATTTAAATAATCTTTGTAAATTGAAACAAATCTCTGAACTTCAGCTTCGCTTGATGTATTCAAAATTGGTATTGTTCCAGGAAATAATTTTGAGACAGCAACAGTAGAGGCTAATGCATCAAAATCAGTGTAATTGTGAGAAATGACAATTTTACTAGGACTTAATTTTATTCTTTTTCTATTTCGCTTCTGAACCATTCCTCTGCTTGCTCACCTGATAATAATTTTCTACTTGATAATAATTTTTTTATTTCATTATTGTTTTCTAATTCTATTTCCACTAACCACCCATCTTCATAATTGCTATCAATTAACAAATCTGGATCATATTCTAAATCTTCATTTA
>JAGPKI010000143.1 GCA_018054005.1 Caldisericia bacterium | reverse complement strand
ATATCAGGATGATCTTTCCTTACTACTGGCTTATTAGTCGGTATCACAATAACTTCCAAGCCATAGATCTCTCTGAATTCATTTTCTTCAGTCTTTGCAGTACCGGTCATACCAGCAAGCTTTTTATACATTCTAAAGAAATTCTGAAAAGTGATAGTAGCTAAGGTTTGATTCTCTTCTTTTACCCTTAAGCCTTCTTTTGCTTCTATTGCCTGGTGAAGACCATCAGAATATCTTCTACCAAAAAGCAATCTACCAGTAAACTCATCAACTATAACTATTTCTCCATCTTTGGCTATATAATCCACTTCATTTTTAAAGCAATGTCTTGCTCGAAGAGCTTGATTTAAATGCCTTAGTATATCGACATTCTCGCTTGCGTAAAGGTTGGGTATTGAAAGAATTGCTTCTAATTTATGAATACCTTGTTCAAGAATTGTTACTGATTTAGTCTTTTCATCAACTGTGAAGTCTTCATTTAGAATTAAGCCCCTAACAGCTTTATCGGCTTTATAATAAAGATCAGTTGCTCTTTCTGCTGGACCTGAAATTATTAAAGGGGTTCTTGCTTCATCAATTAATATTGAATCAACCTCATCAACAATTGCATAGTTCAATTCCTTTTGAACACAATAATCACGAGAGTGAGCCATATTGTCTCTTAAATAATCAAAACCGACTTCACTATTTGTACAATACATCACATCTGAATTGTATGCTTTCTTTCTCTCGGGAAAATCCATATCGTGTAAAACATATGAAACAGTTAAACCCAAGAACTTGTAAATAGAACCCATCCATTCAGCATCACGTTTAACTAAATATTCATTTACTGTAACTATATGAGTAGTTTTGTTAGAGATTGCTTCAAGATATGCTGGAAGAGTAGCGACGAGAGTTTTACCTTCACCAGTTTTCATTTCTGCAATTTTACCTAAAAATAGCGCAATACCACCAAAAAGTTGAACATCGAAGTGTCTTAACCCTAAGGTCCTTTTTGATGCTTCTCTAACAACTGAAAAAGCTTCTGGTAAAAGCTCTTCCAAGCTTTCGCCTCTATTAAATCTAGACTTGAACTCATCAGTTTTTGAGCGAAGCTCATCGTCGCTGAGACAGCTTATATCTTCCTCTAATGTATTTATTTTTTGAACTAAAGGAAGATATTTCCTTTTAAATTTTTCTGTTGTATCAAATAAACTTATCTTCATATATATAAATTATACCACTAATTGAGAAATAGATTACATTCTCTTATACTTATATATATAAATAAATGAATAAAAATAACTCTTTAAAAGAATTAGAAGAAATAGAGGAAAAGATTTTAAAAGAGAGCGAAAAAATATGCAAAGACTTCTCTATTGATACGAAATTATTAATGTTTCTAAAAAATGGAAAGAAACTTCGTTCCAAACTCTTAATCCTTTCTGGTAACATTAAAAATAAAAAGAAAAGGTTAGAAATTTGTACTCTTATAGAATTGCTCCATGTTGCTTCATTGATCCATGACGATATAATTGATGAAAACTCTCTTCGGCGAGGCGCGCCTACAATTAATTCATTAATCAATGAAAAATATGCAGTTAGCGTAGGTTATGCTTTCTTTTCTCACATATTTATGGAGCTTTTAATCAAAGATGAACAAATTCTTTTATCCTTCTTTGAAACAATGAAAGAGATGTGTATAGGAGAAATTTTAGAGATCAAAAGCACATTTAATAAATCGAGAAATATAGAAAATTACATAAAAGTTATAAGCTTAAAAACAGGAAGCCTTTTTGCATTAAGTTGCTCAGTAAATGAAGAAAATGAAAATGAGAATTTAAAAAGTTTTGGTAAAAACTTTGGCATTGCTTTTCAAATACTCGATGATTTAGCAGACTTAACAGAAGATGAAAATAAATTAGGAAAAGAAACTTTTAAAGACTTAAGGGGTGGAATCTACACTCTTCCTGTTATATATTATCTTTCCAATAGAGATGAAGTAAATAAGCTATTTTCAGAAGAGTCAATAAATAAAAGTAAAATAAAAGCTATTAAATATCTTCTAATGGCAAAAAAGAATACAAAAAATAAGAAGTTACTGGATGAATTAGAGATACTCGAAAAAAACATCAACGATGTTTCTTTGAATAATAATATTCACTTTTCTCAGAAAACCTCGGAATAACTCCCAAAACTTTTAAATTATAAAGCCTTTTTATATCTTCTTCACTTTTTATGGTGTCATCGAGATACTCTAAGATAAAAGCAACCAATACCCCAACAAATATTCCTAAGACTAAAGCTATAGAATATGTAAGAGGCTTTTTTATATTGTCAGGTAAGTTTGGCAATGTTCCTTCTTGATAAATTTTAACGGTTGGGAGTAGTTGAGACTCATATAATTTTCTCTCTTGATATTGACTATAAAGCATACTTCTAAGCTCTATCTTGGAAGATAGTTCACTCTTTTTAAGTTCTAATTCTGGTTTAGAAATGTTAATACTGCTTATTTGGATGCTTAAATCTTCAATTTCTTTATCGAGCTGTTCAATTTGAGCTTCGAGTTTTTTTGTGGATGCTTCTATGTTGGATTCAAATAGCTCTGATAGTTGCGTCACAAAAACTTCTGATACAGTATCAACAACCTTTTTGGCATACATTGCACTTTCATGAACAAAGTTAATTTTGAGCAGTAATGTATTTCTAATTGTTTCAACTGTAAGATTTTCTCTTAGCTCTTCAACACTAATTTTTGGCCAAATAATTCTTTCTGAAACCGCTTTTAAAACTGGCTCTCCTTTGATCATTTCTGCATAAGTCTGTGTCCATCGCTCACTTAAAGTATAATCAGGATAAGGGAGAGGTTCCCTTGATGAAGTAGAAGGTGCCTGAACAAGTAAAGTGGCAGTAGATTTATATAAAGGTGTTAATTGGCTTAAATATAGGTAGCTACCGAGAATTGAAATAATGACTATTAAAATAATAAGCCATATTCTTCTTCTGATTGTTCTCCAAATATCGCTTAAACTTATTTCTCCTTCTAAATGTTCTTGATCATCCATTTTTATACAACCCTTCCTAATCTATTAATTCATCATATTATCACTTATAATTTACCTTATTAAATTCTAATATATTATAATCCATTTATAAAATAATTTCTGCTTTATTATGAAATATTCACAACAATCACAGGAAGGTCGAGTTTTATAGTGAGCCAACTGCCTGAGGCAGTAAGGTTATTTGCTCCAAAATTTAAAGGTACTGAAGCAGTAAAGGCACCATTTTTAAGAACTGTACTACTTGCACAACCATTGCTTGCATTAAAGAGAGTCCCTTTAATTTCCCCAGGAAGATTTAAATTCACTTTACCTGAAATCGTAGCAACCATATTTATTGGATCAACTGTAAGACTTAGTCGCTCCAATACAAAATTATTTGCAAAAGAAGGTGAATTAACAGAAACTTTTCTTTCAAATTCACTTCCTTTGAATAGAACAGTAAAGTTGCTTCCAGCTCCACCACTAAAAACTCCTGATTTATTTTTAGATAGTTTA
>JAGPKI010000142.1 GCA_018054005.1 Caldisericia bacterium | reverse complement strand
ATAGTGAATTAGGATTAATACCTGAGGGATGGAGAGTAGGAAAGTTGGGAGAAATAACATCGATTACGAGTGGAAAGAATCTCCCTAAAAAGGACTTAGCAACTAAAGGTAAATATGAAGTCTTAGGAGCAAATGGAAAAATTGGAGAAACAAATAAATACTTATTCGATAAGCAACTTATATTTACTGGGAGAGTTGGAACATTAGGAAATGTTTTTTTATCAAATGAACCAGCATGGTATTCTGATAACACATTATTAATATTTCCAAAAAATAATTTCCTCTACTATGTTTACAGATATTTGCAAAGACAAAGATTAGAAAAGCTAGACAGAGGATCAACACAACCTTTAATTACACAAACTGATTTGAAAACAATATTATTACCTATTCCTTCTTTATCTCTACTAAATAAATTCGAAAAGATATCTACTTTGATAAATAATAAAATAACTCAAAATAAAAACAATATCGATTATTTTCAAAAGATAAAAACTGCCTTATTAAATAAATTAATATTGGCATGAGATGATAATTAAACTAAAAGAAAATTGGTCAGAGCAATTTATATTTGAAGATGATGATAATCCAGGATATTTTACAGGAAGAAGAAAGGAAATAGATAGTCTAAAAAGTATTTTAAGAAACAATAATTCATCTTCCATCCTTGTCTCAAGCGTAAGAGGAATAGGAAAAAGTTCCTTTGTACATAAGGCTATTAAAGAATTATCTGAAGAAAATAAAGGAAAAGAGAAAGAATTATCTGAAGAAAATAAAAGAAAAGAGACTGTTCCATTTTTTATTAACTTTGAGAGTATTCTAAGTAATAATGAGACAAATTCACAAGAAAGTAAATCTAAAACATTTATTAAATCTCTTATTATCGCAGCAGCTCTTTCACAAAAATTTAAGGAAGACAATGATATACAAAAACTATATAAAGAAAGTTTAGGAGATTTTTCAATAGAAGAAAGAAATGTAGAGGAAAAGGAAGATTCAATACTAATAAAAGCACAAAAAGAAACTAGAAAAATGGTTGCAGGTTCAGTACTGGCTACTTTTTTAATGTTTATAGGGATCTCTCTAAAAACAGAACCATGGAACTATATTTTAGCAGGGATTGGACATCTTTCAAATATTCTTATAATAAATTGGGAACATATAATACATAAAAAAACTTCGCTAGAAAAAATGTCTAAACAGAAAAATAATTTTGAATACTTAGAACTTAAATTTGAGGAATGGCTAAAATCCAAAAAAGATGATTACATACTTATTTTTGTAATTGATGAGTTAGACAAAGTCAATCCATCTGATGCATTAAAAATTATCCAATCTCTTAAAAATTTGTTTTCAAGATCATTTGGGCACTTTATATTTATAGCTGGGAAAAAAACTTATACTCTGATAGAAACAAGTGATCGAAGGCAGGAAGAATATAAAGATGGAGAAGATGATAAAAGTGGGAATTATCCGACATTATTTACACATCGTTTTTATCTACCATTACCCTCATCATCAGATCTGTTCGAATATTTGAAAGAAATCTTTGAAGGAGAGAAAAATATGACAAAAGAAGAATTATCAGAAATAGATAATTTTAAAAAATATCTGTTGTTCAGAGCTGGAAATGATTTCTTTGATCTAAAAACTCTTCTTTTTGATCTAATCCAAAATGATGATAAGAACATTCCTTACTTAGATACTGAAATGATAAGATCATCCGATATAAACTACGATGATATATGCAAACTCTACCTTTTTGTTGATAATACTATTAACAAATTCTCAAGAACTTTAAAAAAATACTGGCAACAAAACTCAAATCAACAAGAATCATGGTTTAAATTCTTAAATGAGAAACTTAATAAAGACATTCCATTTAAAGAAGTCGAAGATATAAATAAACCATTAATTGAATATTTAATTAGAGGAGGAATTATTAAAGCTTCTACAAAAACTTTAGAAGATAATAGCTCTATTGACATCTATATATGGACACATCAATACCCTATTGAATCACCAACTTTTCTTCATGACACAGAACAAACATTCCTAGAAAAATATCAAGACATCATTGCCAAAGCAAGAATTTTTAATGCTTTAGAAGAGGGGCTAAAAGCATATTCAAAAGATCCTATTTCCCAGCAAAACGATGGTTCAGATGTAACAGGAGTCAGTCTTCATTCGTTATTATTAAAATATAAGCCACTAAAAGAGAAATTAAAAGATTTAGAGAACAACGCAAATGTACAATTAGAAGAATCCGAGCAAGCACTTGAAGAAATTAATTCTGTTTTAGAAAATATCAACAATAACTATCTAGATATTCTGGGAAATATAATAGACAAACGCATAAAAATAGAAAACAAGCAAATCAATTTAGATACAAATAATTTTAATGTCCATAATGTCCTCTCAACTATTCCCAATCTTCTTGATACATTAAAAGCTTATCATACAATAACTTATGTTTCTGGTTTCAAATACATATTTTTAATACAAAACTTTGATGGTTATGATGAAATTAAAAATAACTGGCAAGTCATTAAAAATAACACAAATCTTCTTTTTATTGATATCTTTCATGGAAATTTAAACAGTTTTAAATCTTATTCTTTCCCTGACCCAAAAGAATTTAAAAATGGGAAGAAAAAATATGTGAAGAGAAGAATTCCTAACTTCAAATTGGCTGAAATTAGTAATTACAAAGATTTCGAAAAAATCATAACATATATAGAAAAATTCATAGCCCAATCATAAACACGAAAATGACTGAACAACAATTAGAAAACAACATAATAAAAATATTAGAAACACAAGGATATAAACATATCTATGGACCAGACATTGCTCCAGACTCTAACAATCCTAAAAGAGAATCCTTTGAACAAGTTATTCTAATAGAAAACTTAACAAAAGCAATAGACAAACTAAACCCCAACATACCATATGAAGTAAAACAACAAGCTATAAAACAAATACTAAACATACACACACCAGATATTACATTCAACAATGAAAAATTTCATAAATACCTAATAGACGGTATAGAAATAGACTATCTTAAAAATGGAGAAATGGTAGGAGGAAGAGTAATACTAATGGATTATGATAATCCTGAAAACAACGAGTGGTTAGCTATAAACCAATTCGTAATACAATACAATAACGTAATAAAAAGACCAGACATAATACTCTTTGTAAATGGACTACCACTAGTAGGAATAGAACTCAAAAACCCTGAAGATGAAAAAGCAACTCTACTCACTGCATACAGACAATTTGAATCATACAAAAAATATATACCAACCCTATACGACTACAACTCATTACTAATAGTATCTGACGGTATAGATGCTAAATACGGATCACTAACAGCACCATGGACAAGATTTATGAATTGGAAAACAAAAGATGGTATGAAAGAAGACCCAATAACAGAACCTCAAATAAATACAATGATACATGGACTATTAAATCACTCTACCCTACTAGAAATAATTAAAGATTTTACTGTATTTGAAAAAGAAGAGAAATTTAATAATGAAACAGGACTAA
>JAGPKI010000141.1 GCA_018054005.1 Caldisericia bacterium | reverse complement strand
GATAAGAGATAAGAGATAAGTGATAGGGGATAGGTAATGAGTTTAAGAGTTTAAAGGTTTAAAGGGCTAAGAGTTTAGAGGTTTGAGCAAAAAAGTTTAAACTACATTAAACTATTTTCACTATTGCGTAATTTTTAATTATTGAATTTTTTGGTAAATTGATAGATTGTAAAAAAAGATATATATATTTTTTGGTGAAATTCCTGATATGTTTTGATTCACAAGATAATATAATACTATGTTCTCAATAATTGCTCATACCATAGCTTATAGAGTTATTCCCTAATCTAAAATTTTAGCTGATTATTTCTTCAAAGCTAATTAAGTTATATATTTATTATTCCCACCACATCCCTAGTTTTACTACTTCCCATTCTTCGGGCAGCTCTCCGAGTTCAGTGATTTTGTAGCCTTGTGGGAGTGTGTTGGTGTTAGAGGTTTTCATAAGCTTTATTTCTCATCTTTGAAGTTTTATAATTGAATTTTTAATTGCCTTAACATCTGAAAAGTATCAACATATTCTATATTAAACTCTTTACAAACATTAGGTATCAGAATTTTACTTTTTTTATTTGGGTTAAAACGTTCTTCAGTAGCTATAATACAATTATTGGCTCTTGCATAAGATATTAACCATGCATCTGCAATATCTCCTTCAGCAAATTCATATTTTGCTTCTTTTGTAAATTGATCTTTAGAATTTGACCATTCCATTAACTCTGTGTATACTTTCAAGATTTCATTATTTTCAGTGGAATGAAAATAACTATCAAATGAGTTTTCTGCCCATTGTTTTAAATCATCATTCCCTTTAAGCAATTCTTTTTTCACACGATCTATACTACAAATATTACCATTTTTGGCTAATTCAATTAGTTTTTTCCAGAAAGTTGGGGCAATATCAAAAGCATAATATCTTTTTTGGGCTTCTATGAAAACACTTGAATCTAGCACGAACATTTTTTGATAATCATTCATCATACACTATATTTCTTAAGCATAAAATCATCAAATGTTTTACCATAACAGCCAGTTAAACGATAAGCTTCTTTATAAAGAAGTTTACCTTCCTTCACAGCTTGTATTACAGTTTCACTAAAACGTCGTCCAAGACGCAAGTTTAAAGTTGCATAAAAATTTCCACCTTCCTGATTAGTTGTTTTTTCTTTTTTTTGATAATTATTATAAAATTCTGAAAAAACATCTTTAGTAATTAAGCCCAAATCAAGTAATCTTCTAGCACAAACAATCTCACTCACCTTAAATTTTCTTGATAGAAACTTATAGATATCTGATTGTAATTGAATTTTAATTTCATTCAAACTATTTCTAAGAGAATCTTCGGGTACAAGAAACTCAGCTGCAACCTTATCGCAAATTTGCTCAATTTCATCTTTTGCTGGTTGTAAATTATGCAAATCGAAAGAGGCACTTATGCCAAGCCATATATGAGCTAATTCATGAGCAATAGTAAACATTTGAGCTGATTTACTGTCTGCAGCATTAATAAAGATAAATGGAACATATTCATCTACTAAAACAAAGCCTCTAAACTCTGATACATTAAGTTTCCTATGTGTATTATTACCGACTATACCACTTTTAATAACAACAATTCCTATTTCTTCAACTTTTTTTTGAAGAAACTCTAAAGCCGCTTGCCAGTTTGGTTGTTTTTCTGCCCAATTATGAGGTAATTTAAGAGTGCTTTTTATATCTTCCACAATGATTTTAACTGACTTATTATTTATTTTAGAGCCTACAAATGTTAATGGTTTATATCCATTATCAATTAAGTATTCTCTCATCCATGACTGTCTTCTTTTTAGCTCCATAATAGTTTCATAGAGTTCTGAGCTTATATTTTCGTTACTACCTGGTAATGTTCTAAAATGTGTTAATGGTGCATTCTCTACTGGTGGCTTGGAAAGAAGTAAATACCCAAAAGGAACGGAAACGTATTTTGCAAAATTTTCTAGTTGATGAATAGTAGGTTTGCTAATTCCATTTAACCATTCATCAATTTTAGGAAATTTATTTTTTATATCTCCTTTTCCTTTTTTATCAATTGCCCATTGTAGTACATCAGGATTTACATCAACTGTAACACGGCTCATATTGTTACCTCCAATATTTTTTATTTTCAAAAATACAATATTTTTTTCATTTTACCACCATCCATTCTTCGGGCAGTATTCCGAGTTCGGTCATTTTGTAGTCTTGTGGGAGTGTGTCGGAGGTGTGGAGTTTCATATACTTTCACCATTTTCACATTGTTTTTCAATTGCCTGTTCCACAAGATTAATCACATACGCAATATCTTCTTCTGATGACAAAATTAATTCAACATCACCATTTCCCAAGTGACCCGTTTGAGAAACATCCCTACATAATTCTTTAGGATCATTAAGTTCATTAAATTTTATGTTTATAAATAGCTTTAGCTTATCTTTTTGTGGAACTACATCTACTACATTTGTTTCTAGTTTGTAAGCGATATAGAGTTTTAAATACTCCTCACTAATCTCAGGATCCAATGATAGGAGTTCTTTACGGAGTTTTTCAAACAGATTTTTTGCTTTGCCTTCCTTAAGATATTCATAAGAGTCTATAGAATACTCAGTTAAGGGTTCTTCCTTTTTGCTATATTGATCCAAAATAGTTTGGTCAAGTTGCGGATATTGCCATACCTCTAAAGCCTCCTTCGCTAAATTTTCCGCACGCTGTAATATTGTTTCTTCATTCCATGTTTCAAGGTTTGCTAATCCTTTGTTTAATTTTAATGGGCTTTCTCTAAATCCGCCTTTCATATCCCTTTTATCAGTAAAAAACTTGTCACTATATTCCGCATTGTATCCAGTAAGGGTCAAATTTCCAATGGTATGTACATATTTTTGCTGGATTTTTTCCCAATCTGGTCCAAGAGCTTGCCTCCAATCATTATTCAAATTATTATTTTGAGGTAGAATATGTTCGATGGTATATTCGCTTACATTCACTCGTTCTTTACGATCGTGATTTTCCAGACGTCTTAACCAATATTTACTGCTCCTACTTTTACGGCGAAAATTGTATAAGTCTCTATATTTTAATTCTGTTACAAACTCTTCATCATTTGGAAATCTTCGATAGGAAGTCATATTGTTAAAATGAGCTTTTACACTTTCAAGATATTTTTCTTTTATTATTGATTTGCCGAAGGTTGCAAAGGTCTTGTTTAACGAATTGGTCGGGATGCCACATACTGCTCTTCTAAAAACATAAGATTCAATCAATCTGATTATTTCAATAAAATCCTGTTTAGAAAGGACGCTCATTTTATAATCATTGTATAGTTCAAGTAGCAACGGATAAGACACGTCAACCTTTAACTCGCGTAAATCAGAAAATGCTTCTTTCAGTTCTTTATCTTCTTCTTTGTCTAAAGCCATTGCACAAAAATATGCTGCATATTTTTTAAGTTCTTTCAATTCTTCTTCATTATCTCTTTGTGAGTTATAGAAATATTTTTTGAACTCCTCGTAAACTGCGTTGATATTAGGAATATTTCCTGTTTTCATTGT
>JAGPKI010000140.1 GCA_018054005.1 Caldisericia bacterium | reverse complement strand
TCTGTATGCAGTAAGTAGTGTTGCTTTTTCATCTTCAGGGTTTTTGAGTTCTATTCCTACCAATGGCAACCCATTAACAAAGAGTATTATGTCTGGTCTTTTTATTAGGTTATTGTATTGTATTACGAATTGGTTTATAGCTAACCACTCGTTGTTTTCAGGATTATCATAATCTATTAGTATTACTCTTCCTCCTACCATTTCTCCATTTTTAAGATAGTCTATTTCTATACCGTCTATTAGGTATTTATGAAATTTTTCATTATTGAATGTAATATCTGGTGTGTGTATGTTTAGTATTTGTTTTATAGCTTGTTGTTTTACTTCATATGGTATGTTGGGGTTTAGTTTGTCTATTGCTTTTGTTAAGTTTTCTATTAGAATAACTTGTTCAAAGGATTCTCTTTTAGGATTGTTAGAGTCTGGAGCAATGTCTGGTCCATAGATATGTTTATATCCTTGTGTTTCTAATATTTCTATTATGTTGTTTTCTAATTGGGATTCAGTCATTTAATCACATCTTTGTATTATTTTAATTCTGCTTTCTGTTAATATCTCAGGATTTTGGATATCAGTCGCTTGCCAATATTTATATGCCATATTTTCAAGGTCCTTTAGTAGAAATGGTGTCATTGGCCAGTTTAAAAATGTCCAGTCTGTTTTAAAGACAGGTTTATCATCAATTACTTCTACCTTATATAAAATGTCAAAAGATCTGTTATTTGAATCTCTGAATTTTATAGCATCTTCTATTGTCAAGCATAGAAACGCCGAGGTCATTCTACTTGGTAAGTTTGGAAATTCCCTTATTCTTATTTCCTCGAGTATTTTTTCTCTTAAATAAAGAAGTAAGCCGTCATCGCTTCGATACAGATTAATCATGCGTCCCCAATTACCAGGAAGAATAATACTTCCATTTTCTAGTGGGTAGGAACACAGCCAATAATAACTCACTTTGTTTTCAGTTTTTGTCATATTATGTTGATAGTTGATTTTACATCTTCAGGTTGTTTAAAGAAAGAATACATTTTAGGATCAATAGGATTCTTAGCATGTGGGTTTGGTATAAAAAGACAATCATCGCCAAGTTTTTCTGGGGCATTTGTTATATTATTACTACAGAAAATGATTGCACTTATCTCTTTATATTTATCCGTTAAAAAGAGATTTAAATCTATTGGAGCTTTCTTTTTCTCATCATACTTATACATTTGTTTCCTAGTGGTTATATCAAATCCTACTCTTTTAACAGAGAGACCTTCTCGCTTATAGTATACTACTGGATGATGAATTCCAAATAGAACCTTATATATAATTGGAAAAACACCACTTTGAGTATACCCCAGTGCTGCACTATTAACAGCTAAAATGAAAGGGGTATTCGATTCTATATCTCCTTTTTCCAAGTGTTTATTATAGTCACGGTGCTTGGCTCGAATTGCTGAAGTTATACGCATGATCATTTTATTTTCAGGGACGTTTTGCACAGTGCCATTATATTTTACTGCTGGAACGAAATCTGGCTTCTCCTCCGTTTCTGCATTTTGGCAAGCAGTACATTCTATATAAATAGAATTATTTACTATGAAATCTGGCCAATCATCTTTTTTTGAAGTTTTAATATTCAAACCATGGCTTGCCAATGTTGCTCCTAAATACATCTCCCATGTTCTTGCATGAAAATTGCCATTAAGTTTGTATTCCTTTAGAAAATGTTCATTTGCATATGGTTTGTATTTTTGCCATATTTTATGTACTTTTTCTTTTCGATCTTTTATACTAGCGGTAGCAATATAATATGGATCATATAGAGGATTTTGAGCAAAGAGTTTTTTTGTCTCATCATTTGTTGCATTGTCAAGGAAATTGTCTGTAAACGATGAATTTCTAGCCATTTTTATTCTTTTGTTATAAATTTTGCCCTTTCAAGTAATTCATCAAAAGTTATAACCTCTATTCCATTTATACTTTGTCTAAAACGTTCAAAAGTTCTTCTTTTGCTCCTATCATTCTCCAATTCTTTTTGTTTCCCTATTACTAGAATTCCTTTGGGTGTTACTGTAAAAGTTCTCTGATTTGATAGCTCTTCTACATTTTTAGGTGTTGTTGAACCTTCAGTATTCCATGTATCTATGTTGGCTTGTAACTGTGTTATAGCATTTGTTAGGTCGTCACTTAGTGACCATGCTCCAGAATGATGAGGAGAAGAGCCTTTTAGCAAGTTTGTTAATGGAGTTTTTATTTCTACCAGTACAGTATATTTATTAGTTCCTGCTGTGGCTGTTAAGTAGTCTCCTCTTTGTCCTCCTTTGCCTGTATAAGAGGTCCCTCCATAATTGGGTTGGGATTGTACTTGCTTTAGGATTTTATAATTTAATCCATATCCAAAAATCCATTTCTTATTTTCAAAAAAATGTTGCCAATAGCCTTCGTTATTGTTATCTATTATTGAAGATTCAAATTCCTTTACATCCTCTTCTCTTTTTTCTTGTATTGTTGCTTTTGATATCTTTTGAAGAGCTTTTGGATCTAAGTCTTCAATTTTTTTGAAAAAATCTTGAGAGTATCCTTTATTTATTAAATCTTCGATAATCTCCTTCTTATTTTTATCTGTTACTTTTATAAATTCATCTTCTTTACCCGTTATATATTTCTGTTCACCAAATTCTACGCCATACTCCTTTCTAACTTTAAATAATGTATAAAGATCTTTGGCGAGGTTAATCATCCCTTTTGTCGGAATATCGATTTTAACACTACAACCATCCATTTCTTTTTTTCTAAAATCCACTTCGTTTTTTTCTAAGAAAGTACCATCCGCCATTTTCTTTTGTCTCCACAATTCTCCGTTAACACCTTGAGGTGTAAATGCACATTTCAGAAAAGTTCTTGTTTTTTCTGTTTCTTCTAAAATAATTGGTTCCTCAATTTTAGAATACTGTCCTTTTATATGTTTTGTTGTTATCTTTTCCATTTTAATTAATTAAATATTTTAAATTGGACAGTTTTTGTTCATTTAAATTGTTTATATTTTTATTATTATTTATCTCTTTTTGTAATATAGCTTCAAATAATTCATAATTTTTAAAATCTTTTGGTGCTGGAAGCAAACTGTTAGCTAAATGTCCTCTTTGTATATGTCCCATTGTAGTTGCTTTTCCTTCTGCAATTTGTTTAAATTCTGGTAAATAATGTTTTATCCAGTAGTAATAAAACCATTTTGGATATTTTGTAGAAGTAACTTTGAATAAATGTTGGTTTAATGCTCCTTTTGAATATTTCCATAGATCCATTCCAATACTTCCAGACCAAGAGAAGACTAAATCGCCAGGATTTACTATGTATTTTTCATCTAAATCAGTTCTAGCTTTCTCTGTTTCTTTTGAATATCCACTGTTTAACTCTTTAATTTTTATAACTGGCAGAAAAGCTTGTCCTTCCTTTGGGCGATACTTTTGCATTGGTAGTCCATTAACAAAATCGGCAATGTCTGTTAGAGATACCACTCTCCATCCTTCAGGTATTAATCCTAATTCACTATTTATCATCTTACCATTATTATCTTTATATGGTTTACCATCTTTATTAGGAAAGTTATATTTAACAAACCATTCTTTAAATATA
>JAGPKI010000139.1 GCA_018054005.1 Caldisericia bacterium | reverse complement strand
AGAAATAAAGGGCTTGCTTTTAAAGAAAGAGAGAAAGATACAGTGAGAATTTTAATAGAAGGACCAGTAGATGTGCCGTTTAAAAATGTTCCAAAAACTGTTAAATTGTGTCGAGAAGCAGGAGTGGGAGAGATATGGTTGCTGACTTCATCTGATATTGATAATTACCCTGGAGTTGATAGAGTCTTCTCGAAGTTATCTATATTTGATACACCTTTAGTGTATAGGTCATGCGATATATTAGTTAAATTAAGTTATGTTGAAGGAATGTTTGGTCCTCCTCTAGAGATGTTTCACTGTGGTGGGACAGCTATAGTTTATAATGTTACAGGGCATGATGAATATATACGGCATAAGAAGAATGCATTTGTCGTAAAAAGAGATAATGATACTATGGTAGTTAAGTACTTGAGGAAACTTAAAAATGATCCGACATTGTTAAAGCAAATGAAACAGGAGGCTATTAAAACAGCAAACGAGTGGTATGGATGGGAGGACGCAGTTGTTGAATTTGAAAAGGCTACGCAACATATATTCCTAAATATTCCTACACCAAGTAGACGAGATCTTCTTTCTAAAGAGAAGTTTTTTAAATCTTCTTATAATATTCATCAAGAAAGTCTAGATCTCATTAATAAATCAAAGTTATTAAAGATTGAAAACAATATTAGAAGAGTAAGGAGGAATGTCTTTGATAAGATTAGGTCATTAAGTCAAGATAATTAGATGACAAATTTTCTTATTGGTATGAAGATTTTAGGGTAAGGCTGGAGTGATTGAAATTATTCTGTCATATATCTTTATTCCATACTCTGGAAAATCTTTTCGTAATTTTAAACAGGTATATGACGACATCTCTTGGTATGTGATGATATATTTAACATTAAGTTTATCCCACTTCTCATCACAGGGACTAATGTTAACCTCAAGTGCATCTGGATATAGTAATCTTATATATTCTTCCCCTTCCTCATATTCACTTACATTAATATGAGCATATCTATTATATAAATCTATGTATTCTTCTTCAGGATCAAGTACCTCCCATATTTCAAATTGTGGATATAGATGTACCCCATTGATAACACTTGCATTATTAGCTAGTGCATATTGAGTTAGATAATTGTTATTATATCCAATCCATTTTGAATCATCGTTTTCACTTGTTTCTTGTATGTAATTTGCTAGATCAGTATTTATTAAAATATCTAAACCTTTGTATAGAGGGTTTATGAATATAGTAGATATAATGCTGAAAGTTAAAAATCCGATCAAAAAAAGTTTCGTATGTTTTTTAAGCAGAAGATATGTTATAAAAGTTGCAAATATTGATGCTAGCAAGATTTTATATTCATAATTAAGCACACTAGGATATTCAAAGAAAGAAGGGGAAATATTATAGAGCCCTTTTCCTACGAAATATATTAAAAGTCCAAAAAGAAAAGAGAGTATTGCTATTATGATATTATCACTCTTATTCTTAGATTCTCTAAAGTTATTTCCTAGAAAATAAAGCATAAGTATATAGGAGCCATATCCGAAACCTATGAGAAGTCTGTGAGGATGTACTAAATATAATAAAGAATACTTCGAGATAAAGTCAGGGAGAGGTACGAGGTACCAGATAGTAAAGAATATTAGATTAAGGCTTATAAGAACAGGTATCCAATCTATCTTCTTCCCTTTGAAATATGTTTTGATGCTTTTAAATAATACCCAGAATACAATAGGGGGGAAGAGTAAAAAGAAATTTGAGGATTCACTTTGATTTGCAAATGGAGGATTATTAGAACTCGCCTGTAAGAGTATATTATAAAGACCATTAAATAAGTGTAGAACGTTTCCCCCGCCAGAACTTATAAATCTTGCACCAGGATAACTAGTCCCCATTATTAATTGAATAACATCTAAAGATCTGTTATAGACCAGAATAGAGAATAGTAAAAAAAGAACGACGACTGTTATCAAAACTGGAAAAATAATTTTAAAGTTTTGTTTAATTCCTTTTAAATTGTTTAATGAATACCCTAGAAGCAAAGAGAAAGCAATATAAGAGATAGATATTTGGAATGGTGGATACAAAATGAAAAGAAATGTAATCATCGAGTACAGTAATCCAATTCCCCAGACAACTGCTTTTTTCAAAGAATCCTCTTTGAGAATCATCAGAAGAAACACTAAAATAAAAGATATCCATGTAATGGTATTTGTCTGATTCCACCAGTGGATGAATGGAGTAAAGAGAAAGATCATAGAGCCAAGAACCGATATTAATATATTTTTCTTTGTCAAGATTAGTAATAACAAGTATGTTGATATAAGCAATAGGGCAAATTCTCCAAACCAGTAAAGGCTGTATGCTATTTCAGAATCTTCTAAAATCAAAAAGGGTAACATTGTTGGTCTAAATAACGAAAGCATATTTTTTGATGGAGCAATTTGTGTTATAAGGTTAGTATTGGCACCCATATCGGAGTTAACTTCTGGATTTTGATTAATATCTTGAGAGATAATTATTGGAAGCATAACCATAAATTGATCACCACGAATCCCTCTTGGTTCTCCTAACAACAAATTCTGATCTTGGGAAATATCTTTTGATAAGACATTATTGAATATTCCGACAGAAGAGCCATTTAAGTGGAGTAGAGCTAAAATACACACTGATAATGTTATCAACAGCGGATAAATGCCAAACTTGAGATACTTTTTAATTAACATTTCTTCTGCCTAAAACTTATGCTAATATAATAACAACTTTATAATATAATGTAGATTTATGAAAATTTCAATAATTACAACAAACTATAATACAGATAAATATCTAGAACAAACTATAAAAAGTGTTTTAAATCAGAAAGGAGAGTTTGAACTAGAGTATATAATCACAGACGGAGGGTCTATAGATAATAGTTTGGAAATAATTAAGAAATATAATAAAGAAGTAAAAGAAGGAAAATGGGGGAATAATGTAGAATTTAAATATATTTCTGAAAAGGATAAGGGACAATCTGATGGAATAAATAAGGGATTAAGAATAGCTACAGGAGATATTGTTGCTTTTCTTAATGCAGATGATATTTATTTGGAGAATACATTAAATACAGTAGTGGAGTATTTTAAAGATAATCCAAGTTGTATGTGGTTAACAGGATATTGCAGCATTATAAATGAGAATGGGAAACAAATTAAAGAATACATTACTAAGTACAAAAATAGAAAGTTAAAGAAATTTACATTTGAGCAATTGTTAATAGAAAATTGCATTTCTCAGCCTTCAACATTTTGGAGAAGAGAATTACTTAATGAAATAGGATATATTGATGAAACATTACATTATTCTATGGATCAAGATTTATGGGCAAGATTAGCAAAAAGATATAAATTACATCTAATACCTGAGTATTTGGCACAATTTCGCCTTACTTTAGATACTAAAACAGGTTCAAGTATAGAAAAAACTCTTAATGAATCAAAAATTATTGCCAAAAGATATTCAAAGGACAGATGGATACTATTACAACAGCAATTAAGTAATTTTAAAAGAGTAATATCTTATAAATATTTATCCAAACTAACTATGAAGAGACATTCTTCTTAGCAATCTCTCTAACTAATTTAGTGATCTCTTTCTCTAACTTATCTATTCTTTCTGTTTGTTT
>JAGPKI010000138.1 GCA_018054005.1 Caldisericia bacterium | reverse complement strand
ATTTCACAGTTTTAGGTGGCTCCCTTGGGGAAATGCATGCCTTAAAAATTGTGAAGATGCAAGATTTGGCTATGAAACTTGGAATTCCAATAATTGGACTTAATGATTCTGGTGGAGCAAGGATACAAGAAGGCATTGAATCTCTTTATGGTTATGGAGAAGTTTTTTATAGAAACACAAAAGCATCTGGTGTTATTCCTCAAATTGCAGTAAATATGGGACCAACTGCAGGAGGTGCAGTATATTCTCCTGCAATTATGGATTTTATAATTATGACTAAAAATGCGACTATGTACATAACCGGACCAAATGTTGTTAAAGCTGTAACAGGCGAAGAGATCAGTCACACAGATTTAGGAGGAGGCCTTGTCCATAACCAAAAAAGTGGAGTTGCTCACTTTTTAGCAGGAGATGATAAAGATGCGCTTGATACTTTAAAAAAACTACTTTCATACATTCCAGACAATTATCTACAGGATCCACCAAATGCTGAATGTGATGATCCAATTGATAGAATAGAAGATTCTTTATTAGATGTTTTACCTGATGATCCATCAAAGCCTTATGATGTTATTGATATAATAACAAAAGTAGTTGATAATGGAGAATTTCTTGAAGTTCATAAATATTTTGCTCCTAATATTGTTGTTGGATTTGCAAGAATTGCAGGAAGAAGTGTTGGAGTTGTAGCAAATCAGGCAAAATTTATGGCAGGCGTTCTTGATATTAATTCAGCAGATAAAGCAGCAAGATTTGTAAGATTCTGTGATGCTTTTAATATTCCTATAGTTACTTTTGTAGATTGTCCAGGATATTTACCAGGAATCAATCAAGAACATAGCGGAGTGATAAGACATGGTGCAAAACTACTATTTTCTTTTTCAGAAGCAACAGTTCCTAAAGTTACTATTATTATAAGAAAAGCATATGGTGGTTCCTATATTGCTATGTCTTCAAGACATCTTGGAGCAGATGTTGTTTATGCATATCCAACAGCAGAAATTGCAGTTATGGGAGCAGAAGGAGCAGCAGAAGTAATATTTAGAAAAGATATTCAGAGCGCAGAAGACAAAGAGAAGATGAGACAGCAAAAAATTAAAGAATATAAAGATCAATTTGCAAATCCATATAAATCAGCTGAAAAAGGTTATATTGATGATGTAATTGATCCAAGAGAAACAAGAGCAAAAATTGCGAAAGCTCTTCTCTTCTTAAAAAGTAAATCTGAGGAATCCCCAGCAAAAAAACACGGAAATATTCCACTATAGGAGTTGAAAATGGAGATAAATTCTTTATCGGAACTCATAATATTTAGTCTATTATCAATGGGAGTAGTCTTTATAGTACTCCTTATTCTTTACTTTGTACTCAGATTATTTAAAGTTATATTTTATCATCCAGAAAAGACCCAACTTGCTAAACCAGCAACTAAAATAGTAGGAGAAAAAGCTACAATACCTGTAAGCAGAAGAGATGAACTTAAAAAGATGAGTATTATCTCATCTACTATTGCATATTATATGGAGAGTGAAAAAAGATTTTTTAAATTAGATGAGAGTAATGTTGTGAATCTTTGGAACATTAAAGCGATTAAGAGTGAAAGTGTGTCAAATAAGATAAAAGAAAAGAGGTGGAAAAATGGCTAAAAAGTTTAGAGTAACTGTTGATGGCGAAACATTTGAAGTGGAGGTTGAAGAGGTAACAAAAGAGGGAGCAAAGAAGGAAGAAGTTGTAAAAAAAGTAGGTGAAGTTAAAGAAAAAGTCCCTGTTACACCACCTCCACCACTAACCCCTAAACCTACACCACCAAAGAAGGAAGTAGAAGTTCCTCCAGGTAGTTATCCTGTAACTGCTCCGCTTCCAGGAAAGATTGTATCCATAAATGTTAAAGAAGGTAATAAGGTAAAAGAAGGAGATTTAATTCTTATCATTGAAGCTATGAAAATGGAAAACGAAATATACTCTCCTGTTGGTGGAATCGTAAAAGATATAAAAATCTCACCCGGGGATGTCGTTGAGGTTGGAGCAACTTTATTAATCTTAGAAACCGGGAGCTAAATATGGATGTAGCAGAATTTTTTAAACAAATTTTACTTTCAACAGGATTAATAAACCTTACTTTAGGTAATGTTGTTATGATAATCATCGGCTTGGTTCTAATTTACCTTGCAATTGCAAAGAAATTTGAACCACTTTTGCTTTTACCAATTGGTATTGGGTGTATTCTTGTTAATCTTCCTCTTTCTGGATTCTATGACCCTAATACAGGTCTTTTTAATTGGTTTTATCAGTATGGTGTATTGACAACCATATTTCCTGTTCTAATATTTCTTGGATTAGGTGCTTTAACAGATTTTGGTCCTCTTATAGCAAACCCTATAACTATATTTCTTGGAGGAGCTGCACAATTAGGAATATTTGTCTCATTCTTTTTTGCGATGTTGTTAAAATTTCCCTTGAAAGAAGCTGCGAGTATTGCAATTATAGGTGGTGCTGATGGTCCAGCAACAATATTTACAACTATAAAACTCGCTCCACATTTGATGGGTCCGATAATGTTAGCTGCATATAGTTATATGGCTCTTGTTCCAATTATACAGCCACCTTTTATGAAACTACTCACAACTAAAAAGGAAAGACAAGTTGTAATGACACAGTTAAGGCCAGTTTCTAAATTAGAAAAGATATTATTTCCAATTATTACAGAGATTGTAATAATTCTTTTTGTCCCTTCAATTGGTCCACTATTTGGTATGTTAATGCTTGGAAATCTTATAAGAGAGTGTGGTGTAGTGGAGAGATTCAGTAAGAGCGCACAGAATGAAATTATAAATGTCTGTACCCTATTTCTTGCACTTACAATTGGTTCGACTATGAAAGCTGAAAGTTTTCTAACAATAAAGACTCTTGAAATTGTAGGACTTGGTTTGGCTGCTTTCATTTTTGGCACAATAGGTGGACTACTTTTAGGAAAACTCTTCTGTTTCCTGAGTGGTGGTAAGATAAATCCTCTTATTGGTTCTGCTGGCGTTGCAGCTGTACCAATGGCTGCCAGAGTAACCCAAGATATGGCAAGAAAAGAAAACTTAAATAATTACTTATTAATGCATGCAATGGGTCCTAATGTGGCGGGTCTTATCGGAAGTGCAGCTGTAGCTGGTTTATTTATTACTCTGTTCGCAGGATGATTTAGACTTCTTGGAAATATTTTGTTTCAGTGGAGGGAAGATTTGTTATTAGGTTTAAATCCTTAACAAATTCCTTTATGTATAGAGAATTTATCTCTTCCCTCCATTTTTTAATATCTTCTATAAAATAAACTACATGAACTATTTCATCCTCAGACTTAAGTGGTTGAAAAACATAATGGTATTTAACTCCGCATATATTTTCAAGAAGAGGCATTACATTGTTAAGCCATACCTTAAATTCCTCTACACTTCTACCTTTTCTCAACTTATAGTTATAGCTTACGCAATACATAAAACCTCCTTCTATAATTTCAATATAAAAGATTCTTTTAAAATGAATTTGTTACATTAAAGGTGAAAATATGAAAAATATTAAAAAAATAACATTTTCATCACTTTTTATAATTTTAATTATTATTGGTTCTTATATATCAATTCCTCTCCCATTTAGTCCAGTACCTCTTACGCTCCA
>JAGPKI010000137.1 GCA_018054005.1 Caldisericia bacterium | reverse complement strand
GGAGGAAGGGAGAGTTCAAGATCCCCGATTACATTTGGTGAGACTGTAGGGTAGGTGGATACTGCTTGTTCTGCTACTTGGGACAAGTATTGTGTATATTTCGGTTGAGTTATTAAACAGTAGAGATAGTACGGATCTACAAGTTCTTCTTTTGGAGTAATAACTGCAAAACCAGTAGAAGCAACTGTGTTTTCAGCTACTTTGTCTTTTATAAAAACATAATGTTCTAGATTTGGTCTTACAGTTGAATATAATATATCGTTTTTCTGTACTAATCTCTTGGCTCGACTTGGAGCTTTTGATGTTTGCAAATTTTGTATGTTATCAATAGTTCCCTTGGTTACAGATGCGATATCTATATATCTTATATCTTCTGAGTTGAAATCTTTATTAATCTGTTTAGAATTAATTTTTGCAACTTCGTGTAGTTTTACTTTCTTATATATATTTTTCAAGTACTAAATCCTTCATTTTATACTTTTTCAAATCTTCTATATCGGAGATTTGGATGCAATCTTCAGGGATATTATTCGTTGAGCAAATGTATTTTAGTTTGTAGGTAGAATATCCTAGATTTAAGTTATTCTCACATATAAAGTCTTCTATGATATTAGTAATGTGCGATTCTATTTGTTTTAAATCAATTCCTTCTAGTTCTTGTGTCTTTAAAAATATATTACTAATGAATACTAAAAATCTGGCTTTCTTTTTATCTTCTTTCTCATAAGTATATGTTATTTTAGTTGTATCATTATCTGGGTTTATCGATTTTTCTACTCCAAGAGAGTGTATGTTAATCTTCCTTTCTAAATTGTTTAATAAGGATCCAAATTTTTGCCTTGTTCGAATTAAGTATATACTTAAGGGTGGAGGAGTTTCTATTCCTAAAGGTTTTGTTCTTAATATTAACTTGTTCAATTGATTTATAGATTCATTTAAAAATTCTTTAAGTGTATCACCATCAAGATTATTTTCATTTATATAAATACCTTTTTGAAAAATTGAGTCTCTAAATTTGTCTGGAATGGCGACATAATAAATGTTAGTTTCTTCTGAGTTATTAATGTATTCTAGAAGTTCAAGAGACTTGAGTTTTTGAATAATTGTTGATAAATCTTTTTCATTAAGTTCATTTCTTTTGTATAGACCAATATCTTCTATACTTCCTTTCTGATATTGAAGCTTAATTATTTCTTTCCAAACATCTTTTGTTATCTTCTCAGTTATTTCCATAATTGGTAGAGAATTACATCTGAAAATAAAGTTAATATTCCTAATACAAGGAGGATAAATTGTACTATTACGGGCCATTCCTTTGATTTTTTCTTAATATTTTTCTGTAAATCGTTTTGATATGCAAGAGATTTCTCATAGTATATTTTTATATTTTTTTCATCATCCTGCATTCTTGTTAAGGTAGTGTTTAAATGATTTGTACTCTTAGATGCGAAATTTAATAGGTTTTCCCAGAATTTCTGTTGAATTAAATAATTAATTAATCCAAAAAGCATTGATATGAAGAAGAAAATGAAGCTAACTATTAGTAACGATTTAGAAAAGATTCGGTCAGGGTTGACAAGAAAAATACCTGCCGATACAAAACCTATACCAACTGTAGCTGTTTGAGAAAGAGTTTGGCTGTAGTTTATAAAATTAGAATTAGAATTTTCATTGATCTTGTGCATGAGGTCCCTCATATAGAAGAAGTTCTCTTTTGTAATTCTGTAATAACCTTCATCTATTTCCTTTTTAAGTTCACTCATTTCTTCTTCAACCTCCTAACACCCTTAAATTTACTATTCTTTTTAGCTTTATTATCCATAAACTTCTTAGTAGTAGTATTAATTTTTACATATCTCTTTGTTTTAGAATTCTTAACCTGTACTCTCTTTTTTACTTGTCCCTTTCTTTGATTATCACCATATGGTTTGTTTACTGCCATATCTTTTACTTTTAACAATTTAGTTTTAATATTCCTTTATATTATACCATATACCAGAGGGGTAAATCCTATGTAGCTACAGTAAAACCTATTAATTGTGGATAACTAAAACTATTGAATCAAAGATGAATATAATGTATTATTAAAACAGATGTAGGGGTTGGCGAGATCAGCCCCTCTTTTTTACAGATTATTTACAAAATGTTCTTAATATCAATATATAATAATTAAGATGAATCGCTGAAATACTGTATAGTATGTAGGTGGTGTTTTTCTTATAGTAAATAATAGTTGATAATTATATATTATATTATATAATATAACAGATGCAGGGGTTGACAGGGTCAGCCCCTCTTTCATTTATGAGGAATTCTATATTCACAATCTATTCCAAAATCTCTCTTCAAAATATTTTTCTTTTTACAGATAATACCCCAAACATCCTTATAACTTTCTACTCCTGAAAAGTTTATTTTCTTGTATTTAGAAAGATTATATCCATAGGAGATAATATCTGCTATTTCCAATCCCAGATACCTTGCTTTCTTATTAGGGAATGAAATACTATACACAGAATCTTTTAGTTTTTTTGCAAATGCAGTTTTTTCTTTTGGACTGCCTGTCTTTTTCTCTTCAAAGAAATCTTCTGTATACCTAATTATTCTTTCTCTATTAGGAGATGTTTCAAAACAAATTTCAAATTCAGGGTTTTCGATCTTTAATTTCTTAATATATGTATTTATATATTCTTTAAGTATCGTTTTATAACTGATCATTAATGGATACTGATTATTTATATCTGGGAATTTAGTCTTCTTTACAACTTCTAAAACTTCATCAATAGTTTTGTCTTTAAAAGTTTCCGTTGCTAAACCAGTTCTTTGCCATATAGATTTGGCTTGTGAGAATGTTGTGTAAAACGGATTCTTGGGATATGTCTGAGGAGTATTTTTGAGTATTTCTTCTTTATCAACGATAACAACAATAAAAGAAAAATTTAGGGTATCAAGATATTCTACTAGTTCTGTTATGAATAACTGCTCTTTTTTATCAGATTTCCAAAATATGTCTTTTGAATGTATAGTTTTGTCTTCATTAAAATATTTATATTTTAATCTAAAATAATATTCAGAAAGTGCCTGAAATTCTGAATTATTAGCAATTACCCCTGTTAAAATAAAGAATCTCTTTTTGTCTTTTAAAGAAGAAACACCACTTTCGTCAAGATATATGGTGTTTCTATTGCCTTTATTCTGTTGTGCAAGATTAACTAACATTAATCAATTTTATATTATCAGGATTAAAAATTTCTTAAATCTTATCCATATCAAACCCAACCTCTCTTAAACTCTCCTTTATCTTCTCATCTAATACCTTACTCTCTTCCATATTAACCTTTAATTCTTTAACTAACTTATTCATCTTTACTTCAAAAGGAATACCATCATCTTCTTCCTCTGGAATACCAACATACCTACCAGGAGTAAGTACCCAGTTATTCTTCTCTATATCTTCTAATGTAGCTGATTTACAAAACCCTTTAACATCTTCATAATGGTTATCCTTCTTCTTCCATTCATGATATGTACTAGATATCTTCTTAATATCCTCATCACTAAATTCTCTATGTGTTCTGTCTCTCATAAAACCTAACTCACTAGCATCAATAAATAGAACTTCTCCCTTTCTTTCTCTCTCTCCATTGCTTGTTTTATCTCTATCCATAATC
>JAGPKI010000136.1 GCA_018054005.1 Caldisericia bacterium | reverse complement strand
GAAGCTAAGGAATATGCCGAATGTTTAAAAAATGCAAGAGAAGCTCAAAGGAAAAAATATAAGGCAACAGCTAAAGCAGAAAAACTGGCTAAGGAATTGGGAATTGATTTGGAACAGATAGAAAAAGATGGCATTATCAAAGAAGCAGATGTTAAGGATTATTATAATAGAAGGATGACTTCATAATGCATATATCAAGTATTAGAAATGCCTCTCTTTGTTCTATCTATTGTAGTGTTCCGGAATATACTATTGACAATAATGAATTTGCAAAACGAATGTTTGAAGCAGATCTTTCTTCAACTATCAATGCTTTAGGAGTATTAAAACGGCATATCTGCAAACATAGAGAAACCACTTCTTTAACTTTAGCTACCGATAGTGCTAAAAGTATGTTTGAGGATTTGAACTATGATAAATCTAGGATTGGGGCAGTAATTTTTGTTACTCTAACTCCTGATTGCTTGATGCCTAATAATGCCAGTGCTGCTCATGAAATACTTGGTTTAGAAGCAAATTGTGCTGCTTTTGATGTTAATCATGCTTGTTCCGGTTATATATATGGATTATGGCTTTCCTCATTGATATGCTGTAACTTACAGAAAGATGTGCTATTATTAGACGCGGATACTAATAGTTACTATACTTCCGAAAAAGATAAGTCCACGGGTTTGCTTTTTGGAGATGCTGGTTCTGCCAGTTTGATTAAATTTGATGAACAAGCACCATCTTTACAATTCTGTTTTTTTACCGATGCTAAAAAAAGAGAGGCATTAACAATTCCCGGGTTTGGCTTTAAATATCCATTAACGGATGAAAGTTTAAAGTATAAACTCTTTCCTGATGGAGGAACGCGTAGATTAATTGATATGTATATGGATGGCGAAAGCGTATTTAACTATGTTGTATCTAAGGTTCCTAAACAAGTTAGAGCATTCTTAGATGATATAGAAATGGAACCGGAAGAATATATGGGCTTATTATTGCATCAAGCAAATGCTTTTATGCTTAGGCAAATGGCAAGGAAAATTGGCTTTGCTATTGATAAAGTTCCTTTTTCCATTCAGGAATTTGGCAATACCAGTTCTGTAAGTATTCCCTTAACTATGACATTTCAAAAAGATAACTATCCTTTCTCAGGACCCTATCTTATGGTAGGAATGGGAGCTGGCCTTTCTACTGGTATTGTATCTATTGATTTAACCTCTCTGCAAAAGCTGAATTTAGTTTATGGAGATTATTAATGTTAACCTTGCAAGATAAGAATATTATTATTACTGGTGCATCATCCGGAATCGGAAAAGAATGTGCTATTTTAGCCAGTAAAATAGGGGCAAGAGTTATTTTGATAGCCAGAAATAAAGAAAAATTAGAAACTACTCTTTCTTCTATGAGTGGAAAAGGCCATATTTTTCTTGCTAACGATGTTACGGATTATGAGAAATTAAAGAATGGCTTGTCAGAAATAATAGAAACAGATTTCAAATGTATTAATGGCATTGTTCATTGTGCCGGTAGAGAAATGACCAAACCATTCTTTCTAACCAAAGCTGAGAACTTTCGGGAGTTGCTGGAAGTTCATCTAATTGCTGGTTTGGAACTTATCCGATTTTGCAGTAAAAAAGATTATGTACCTGAAGAGGGAGCAAGCTATGTATTCATATCTTCAATTATGGCAGAATTGGGTAGTGCAGGACTTTCTTCCTATTGTGCAAGTAAATCAGCTATTACCTCTACCGTTAAAGCATTGGCTTTAGAGCTTGCATCCAAAAAAGTCAGAATTAACTCGGTAGAGCCAGGTTATGTTATGACTGATTTATTAAAAAAGACATTTAGCAAAATGAACTCTGAAGAAATTGAAGTAATAAAGAAACAACATCCTTTAGGTTTAGGTACACCCAATCAAGTTGCCAATGTTGTCTGTTTCCTTTTGTCAGACCTTTCCAGTTGGATTACGGGAACAAATATTGTCGTAGATGGGGGCTATTCTGCACATTAAAGATTCTATCTTCTATAAATATAAACGCGTTCTATTATAATTTGGAGTCATACCTTGAAAATAAAAAGTATTGTTCTTTTCTTTATTATCTGCTCTTTGTTTATTATTGGCTGTGACAGTAATACAAAGACACAAAAGGGTATTATTTCAGGTGTTCTCACTTTAGAGGGTCAAACAGATTATTCCGGTATTACAGTTTTGTTATATACTGCAGATATTGTTCCGGGAAAATTAAAAGAAATAAACAATCAATATCCTCAGCTTGCTTTTCCTCTGGAAGATAAAAATATATTTGATCATAGAGAAAGGACACCTATATGTTCGGTGGTTACTAACAATAATGGTTTTTTTAGCTTTCCGGAAGTTGTATATGGAAAATACATAATAACATATTTGAAAGAAGGTTGGGGATATAACTATCTTTTTGATATAGAATTAAATGCTCAGCAAATTTCGGTTAATAGCATTCAGGTAGAGGATCTTACCTTATATCCGGAAACAATAGTTCCAGCTACAATTGAGGGAAACTACAATTTTTTACAAAACCATTGTTATGTTGTAGAAAATGATGTAACCGCGCTACCTACTTCAACTCTTAATTTTGCTCAAGATGCTAAGATCCTTATTGCACCAAGTAAAAAGATAACTATCTATGGGAATTGTTCCTTTCCTGAAGGGGATGATTTTGCTTATATAAATTCATATTCTGGAATTTACTCTTCAACAAACACAGAGATTTTGAACGGGGAAGGAATTGTTTATTTAGGTGTTACAGGAACTATTAATAATTTATGCATTGCTCATCAAAATACTGGAATAAGCATTAGAACCAATGAAACGACTTTGCATAATTTATTGGTGAGAGATTGTGTTTTCGGAATCACTTCTTTGCAAGTGAATGTCATGGAAATAAGCAATTCTATTATTATGGACAATAAGTCACAGGATGCAGCAGCTGTTAATAATTACACTGTTAACGGTTGTAATGTTCAAGATAATATCTTCTATAATAACTATATTTCTTTGAAGCACGAGATAGTTAAAAATACAATAGTTGAACTAAATGCATTTATTAATGATAATGTAGGGTTTATGAATACCTACGAATCGACATGTACATTTCAAAATAATCTTATTGATAATTATGATGTTGGAGTTGTAAATAGTGGGAAATCTAATTTGGATATAAAATATAATTTGATAAAGTCAAATATATGTATACATAATGCTCCTTCCAATAATGGATATAACACTACTAATTCAGGTTGGACTAAGGCAAACTATAATAATTTGAGGGCTAACTTTTTAGCTATAGAATCAGATGCCGGTTATTATTATCCAGAAGGTCCACTCCCACTTGATTTTAAGAACAATTATTGGAGTGTAACAACTGTAGAAGCCATTGATAATCTAATAGATGATTATAATGATATTGGATTAGTAGTCGGTAGTGGAGTATCCTCAATAATAATTTATGTTCCCTTTCTAACTATTCCAGTGCAAAATGCTGGCATACATTAAAGTTTCAATCAGTTTTATAAAAATAAATTTTCACGCAGATTCCGCAGATCACGCAGATTAAATTTTTATAATATAAGGATGAGTTTGAACGAGATAAGCTATCAAATTAGGGGGGCAGTTTTTGATGTCTATAATGAACTAGGCCCTGGGTTAATGGAAAATGTTTACGAAAAAGCTTTTATTATTGAATTGCTGAATAGGGGTT
>JAGPKI010000135.1 GCA_018054005.1 Caldisericia bacterium | reverse complement strand
TATTGAGTGATTATCCTATACTCACAAGGCTAAATTTCACTTACAAGCAGGAAATAATGGATAATTTTTCCTCACTCAAATACCACAGTGCTGTTAGTTTGTTTAAAGAGATGGCGAGAATAGGATTTAGTTTCGATGCGCCTCCTACAGCAATGCTTTTCCTATCTAATCCACCAGAACTTAAAAATGTAATTCCATTTACTGATTATATTTTAATGCGAGCTGGCGGAAAGGAAAAACTTGACACTTTTATTGAGTCTTTGAGAGATTTTGCAACTAAATCAGATTTTATGAAGTTTTATTCATCTCATAATGATTTGTATTCTAAAATCATAAACGATGTTAAAAGTAAAATGAATGCAGAAGAATACATTGAATTGTTAGAGAGCTATTATGGGGTCACACAGAACAGCTATAATATAATAGCTACTCCTCTATTTCATTGTGGTGGATATGGACCGAATATTGAGTGCGAAAATGGTTTATTGGATATATATAGTATCATTGGTCCGTGCGATGTGAAAAACAGTATTCCTATATTTGGCAGTGAAGAAGATTTTAAATACATTACCTGGCATGAGTTTAGCCATTCCTTTGTAAATCCAGTAACTAATAAATACAAAACCGAACTTAATAAATATTCCAAACTTTTTAGCCCAATAGCAGACAAAATGTCCAATATGGCTTATGGAGACTGGATAATATGTGTAAATGAACATTTAGTAAGAGCAATTGTAGCAAGATTTAATGAGTTAAAAGTTAGCACTGAAGAGGCTAATAGTATTTTAAGAGAAGAGATTAATTTAGGTTTCGTCTATATTGAGCATATTTACAATCTACTTAAATCATATGAAAGCAATAGAAATAAATATCCAACATTTGCTAATTTCTATCCTGAAATAGTTTTATTATTTAAAAAATTGTCTGAACTACCTCTCCTCCCAACAAATTTAAGCTCAACGAATGTATCTGTAAATGGTGTAAATCTTAAATGGGATGATAATTCAAGAGATGAAGATGGCTTTAAGGTTTACAGAAAAGAAGGTGAAAATAGTGATTTCACTCTTCTCGCCACTCTTAAAAAGAATATTGAGGAATTCGAGGATATTGATATAAAAGCAGGAAAGAAATATTCCTATAAAGTTTCTTCTTTTAATTCTAATGGTGAAAATTTTGCACCTCTTCCTGTTTATGTCACAGTTCCTAAGACTAAACCTTCAAAACCAGAAAATTTTTCTGTTACTTCCATTTATGGTAAGAATGCCAAGTTTGCCTGGGAATACTCAAAAAATACAGATGGCTTTACAATTTATGAGCTTCTTGAATCCGAGCGGATAAAAATAATAGATTCAGATAAGAACAAAAGAGAAGTAGAAATCCCTGATATACCATATGGTAAGCATACTTATGTAATTACATCATACTTTGAATTAGACAATTTTGAGAGGCTCTACAGCAAAGATTCAGAACTTCTTAATTTTACAATACTCAAACCACCTACTAATCTCTTAGCTTCTGCATTAGATAGTAAAACTGTAAAACTGGAGTGGATTAACGGAGATGATTTTGCTGAAACAATTAAGATATTCAGAAAAAGCAAAAATGAAACTGAATTCATCGAAATCGCGAAAATAAAGTTCTCAAATAAATTTATTGATGAAAAATGCAAACCAGAAACAATATATCTTTACTATCTTGAATCTTTATTGGGAGATAATATAGCATCTGAAAAATCAAATATTGCAGAGGTTGCAACACCCAAAGAGGTAAAGAAAATTGTAATACACTTCTACATTGGCAAAGAGTTTTATTATTTAAACGATGAAAGAAACGAAATAGACGTGGCACCTATTATTTTAGAGGGAAGGACATTCCTTCCAATAAGATATGTAGCAGATGCTATTGGTGCTGAGACTCAATGGTTTGAGAAGGAGCAAAAGATTCAGATTCTACTTAAGAACATAATGATAGAGCTCTGGATAGGCAAAAATATTGCAAAGGTAAATGGAGCAGAAAAATTGATTGATCCATCAAACCCAGAAGTTAAGCCTGTTATTTTACCACCTGGCAGGACTATGCTTCCTGTAAGATTTGTAGTTGAGAACCTTGGATGCAAAGTTGACTGGGATCCCTCTACTCAAGAAGTAAAAATCACATATGAATTTTAAATAATTTAGAGTTTATAGAACTTCTTGAGAAGTTTAGCAATTTTATAAATATGGTCTGATACTCGCTCGAGGTCGGAGAGTATATCTAAATAAAATATTCCTGCATCGGGCTTACATACACCCTGCATAAGTCTTTCTATATGAGCGTTTCTTAAATCAACTTCCATTTTATCAATTTCTTTTTCTATATCTTCAATTCTATTAAAGGATTCAATATTAAAATCATCAAAATTCTGCATTATAATTTCATATTCACCATTTACTATGTTTAACATTTTCATTAGGTCTTCTTTTGCCTGGTCTGTGAAATTAGCACCAACTTGTACCTTCTCCTCAATAAGCTCAGCGGTTCCTTTAACGATGTCTCCAATTCTTTCTATTTGCGATGAAACATTTACATAGAGGTTAACTTCCACTGATTGCTCTTTAGGAAGAGATTGAGAAACTAATAATGGAGCAAAAGCTTGAATTTCCTTGTTTATATTATTGATAGCATTTTCGGTTATTAAAACTTGCTGTATTGGTTTCTTGCTATTCTTAATAATCATTCCCCAGACTAATTCCATATTTCCTTTGACTATTTCCATCAATCTTATTGTTTCTTTCTTTAGTGCATCAAGGGCAAAAGAGGGAATTTTTAAGAGTCTTTTATCGATAAATTTTGTTCCAGTTTCGATAATAGTTTCTTCGCCTGGAACTAACCTTTTAACTAATTTCACGAATTGATTAGTAAATGGTAACATCGCTAAAGCACAAAATATGTTAAAAAAAGTATGAGCGTTTGCAATTTGCCTAACTAAATCAGAAGATGTATTTGAAACAAAACTAAGATATGGCTTAAATATAATTAGGAAAACAATAGCTCCGATAATATTAAAAAGAAGGTGAGAAATTGCAGCTCTTTTTGCCTGAATATTCGTTCCAATACCAGCTATCAAAGCAGTTACAGTTGTACCGATATTTGCTCCAATTATTAGAGCAAAAGCAGCATTTAAGTCTATTAATTTTTGAGCTCCTAAAGCTTGCACTATACCAACTGTCACAGAGGAGCTTTGTTCAATACCTGTAAATAAGGCTGATACTAACACTCCTAAAATAGGGTTTTTGCTCATACTGATGAATAAGTCTGTAAAGAATTTGGAATCTTTTAGAGATGCAACAGAGTTTTCCATAAATTGCATTCCAATAAATATTAGCCCAAAACCCATTATTGCATTACCTATGGCTTTTATACTTTCCTTTTTTGATAGGAAAGAGAGTAGAAAACCTAATGCAAATATTGGTAAACCTAAACCAGTAAGATTAAAAGCTATAATCTGAGCAGTAGCAGTAGTACCAATGTTTGCCCCAAAAATGACTCCAACTGTATTTTCAAAGCTCATTGTCCCAGAGTTAGCTAAACTTACAACCATGATGGTAGTAGCAGAACTTGATTGAATAAGCGCAGTAAATAATGATCCAAGAGCAACACCAAATATTGGTTTTGATGTTATTTTATCGAGGAATTTTCTAAATCCTGTAAATGCGAAAATTTCGAGGTTTTTGCTTGTTAAAGTGATTCCAT
>JAGPKI010000134.1 GCA_018054005.1 Caldisericia bacterium | reverse complement strand
GAAATTGTGTGGTTAAAATCACGTCTTTCAACATAATCTTTAGTTAATCCAATTGGAAAAAGAGCATCATATCCGTGAACCATATTTGAAAGCTCTTGATTCTCCATTATTTCTTCCTCTGATATCAAGGCATTTTCTTTAGCTTTTTCAAGAGGAATAATCATTGAGCTGAGATCAGAAGGAACATTATAGGCTTTTAAAATTAAGTCAATATCCATTTTTCAAATTTACCTCCAATAATCATTTCTAAATTTAATATTGTATAAAAAATAGTTTAATTTGTTTGTTCCAAAGTGAAAGCTTATTTACAAATTTATACAAAACCGACTAATATGTTTGCATTTTCGTATTTATCAACTAGTGGGGGCGGTTTTTTATGAATATTATTGAGTTTTTTTCCACTTTTTAAATAGCATAAATTTGGAAATAAATATATAAACTATACACACTTAACATATCTTATTAGTTTTATTTTTGTTCAACTTTTACAAAAAAGTAAATGAGAAAGGAATTAACTTAAGGTATTGATGAGATAATATCAAAGCTTAAAGGAATAAGGAAAGATAGTATTATTTATCTTGGTTCAAATGGTAAAAAGATTTGTGTTAAAGAATATCTTGAAGAAATGGATGATGACCAAGAAATTGGATTAGACCCCTAAATCTAGACAATTTGTTATCAAATTTAAAATAATTTCTTAGCTCTTTTATATAAGTCATTATGTACTTCTTTTAAAAGAATCAATCTTTAATTTTAAATGCTTTTCTTCATACTCTTCATAACATTCTCTTGAAGTTCTATAACCAATGGCAGAGTGAATCCTCTCATTATTGTAAAAGTTTACCCATTCTCTTAGTTTCTCTGCACATTCTTCAAATGTGTCAAATTCAAACCTCTGAGTAAATTCAAAATGTATTATTGAGTGAAAATAGTTAAACTTTTTTATATTGCTAAGAATAAACTGTTTGGGAGCGTTGTTAGGGAAAGTTTGACACAGCGTTATATTAATTTTATAATTAGATTTCGTTCATATTTAAAATAATTAATAAAGGTGAGATATGAAAAGAATAAAATGGGGACATTTGATCGTAATAATTATAGTGATCATACTTTCTTTAATAAGCATTTTTTATTATGGAAAAAATGTTAAATTTGGTTTAGATCTCCGCGGTGGAGTACATCTTGTGCTACAAGCATCTCAAATTATTGAAACCGAAGAAACTGCTTCAACAAAGTCAGAGGATACAACAAAAAAAGAAGGTGAGGTGCAAACTGCTCAGGAAGAACAACCTCAAGAGTCAGAACAATCTCCTGAAGAGCAAAAAACCAGCCAGGAAGAGCAACCTGAAACTACAGAATCAACAAGAAAAATTACTGCAGCTGATCTTGAAAAAACAAAATCTGTTATTGAAAAAAGAATTAATGCATTGGGTGTTTCAGAAGTTCTTGTAACTATCAGTGGAAATGATAGGATAATTGTAGATATACCTGGATACACAAATATAGAAGAAGCAAAAAACATAATAGGGAGAATAGCAGTTCTTACTTTTAAAGATGAGGAAGGAAATGTTTTAATAACTGGTAAGAACCTTAAAAATGCAACATTTTCATATCAATCAACAAGTGAGGGGGGAGTCAGAGAGCCAGTTGTTCAATTAGAATGGGATGATGCTGGAAAGAAATTATTTGCTGAAGCTACAGAAAAAAATGTTGGTAAGAAAATTGCAATATATTTAGATGAAGAGGAATTGATGGCTCCAACTGTAAATGAGCCAATTAAAGATGGTAACGCAGTAATCACTTTCGGTGGAGGAACCATAGAAGAAAAAACAAGGCAAGCACAGGAATATGCAGCTCTATTAAGAGGAGGATCTTTACCTGTTAAGATGGAATTTGTGGAAGAAAGAGTTGTTGGACCATCATTAGGAAGGGACACGATTAATAAAACCCAAGTTGGAGCAATTTTAGCTGTAATTTTAATTATGGCTTATTTAATAATTATTTATAGAATGTTTGGAGTTATAGGCTCAGTTGCACTATTAGCCTACGTCGTAATCTATTTAGGTTTTCTGTTAGCAATAGGAACAGTTTTCTCTCTACCTTCAATAGGGGCAGTAATTTTATCGTTTGGTATGGCAGTTGATTCAAATATAATTGTATTTGAAAGGATAAAGGAAGAGTACAAAAAAGGAAGAACATTAAGGTCAGCAGTTGGGTCTGGTTATTCACATGGAATTACAGCTATTCTTGATTCAAATCTTTCAATGCTATTAGGAATGGCAGTTTTGTGGTATTATGGAACTGTTCAAATAAAAGGATTTTCTCTAACTCTTATAGCTGGGATAGTTGCAGCTTTGGTTACATCTTTATTCTTTACAAGATTTATACTCGATACATTGTCAATCTACACTCAAACTGTGAATGAAAAATTATTTGGTTTAAGTAGTTACAAAGAATCTTAAACTTAGGAAATGAAATTTGGAAGGAGTAGTTAAAATATGCAAATTAGACCAATAAGAGAATGGAATATAGTTGGTAGGAGTAAACTCTGGTTCACAATTTCTATCATACTTATAAGTATTGGAATTATAGCTCTAATATTTAACCAGGTAACAATGAAGCAGCCTTTAAACTTTGGGATTGACTTTACTGGTGGAGTGATGATGAGGCTTGACTTTGAAAAAGAAGCTGATGTGGCTAGTATTAGAGAAATTCTTTCTAAATACGGGCAAGGAAACGCCACTATTCAGCTTGACCAAAAAGATAAAAGTATTGCAGTGATAAGAATGATGGCACTTAAAGACTCAGAAGATAGTGATAAAATTATTGCTGACCTTGAAGGTAAGTTTGGAAAAGTAAATAGAGAAACATTGTCTGTTGATATAATTGGTCCTACAGTTGGAGCAGAGCTCAGAAGAAACGCAATACTAACGATGTCAATTGCCTTACTTTTAATCTTAATTTACATAGCCTTAAGATTTAAACCAAAATTTGCTGCTGCTACAGTACTTGCTCTTATTCATGATATATTGGTAACAATTGGAGTTTTAGCTATAACTCGAGTTCAGTTAAATTTTCCCTCCATTGCAGCACTACTTTCAGTAACAGCTTATTCAGTACAGGATAGCATAGTCATACTTGATAGACTAAGAGAAAATTTAAAATTTAAAAAAGAAAAACAAACATTTGCAGAAATTGCCAATAAGAGTGTAGTAGAAACCTGGACCCGTTCATTTAACACTTCTTTTACCACTGTAATTGGAGTTGCAGTATTAGCATTTTTTGGTGGAGCTGCTATAAGGGACTTTACAACAGTTCTATTAGCCGGTTTAATAGCAGGTACTTATTCTTCAATATATATAGTGGTTCCTCTTGCTGTTATGTGGGAGAAAAAGGAAGAAAGAGTTATAAGGTCGACCACATATTCACCAACTAACGTTATTACTGGTGAAGTTAAGGAACAGAGAAGAGCTCAAAAACAAGAGATATCTGGTGGAGCTAAAACTGAAGAAGTAAAATATAAAGGCGAACCTCAAAAAAGTAAGAGTAAAAAGAAAAAAGCAAGAAGACGTTAAATTAACTTTCTTATTTAATCTAGTACCTTATTTAGTTTTACGTACATCCGAACACCAATAGATGTGTTTCAATTAAATATTTATTTATGTGATTGTTATGGCAGGATTTAACTAAATTATTAATTAAGGTGAAACTTTCAAACATTAATCCTCTACAATCACTTATAAA
>JAGPKI010000133.1 GCA_018054005.1 Caldisericia bacterium | reverse complement strand
CTTTGTCAAGGTTGTAGGTAAACTTGTTAAGTTTCTTCATTAAATGAGCATTATTAAAGTTTTCTGTCCAGTTTACACCAATCCCAACATTTGCAATGTTACCTTTAGGAAATAACCATCCATATCCCCCAAATATTGAATCTTCAAAGTAAATCTCAAGATAATCTAACTGCTCTTTTAAAGGTAATTCATATTGTAAGCCTATCAAAAATTTTTCATTCTTACTGTTTATCCACTCACCAACTGTTGATAGTGGACCATCTGCACCAATAATTACTTTTGGATAAATTTCAAAAGCATTATTCCCTCTATTTAAGAGGACTTTGTTGCCTTCTTTCGATAAGCAGTAAGAATTTATTAGAATCTTTGCTCCATAGGTAGAGGCGTAATATGTTAATTCTTTGTCAAAAATTGACCTATCAAGCATATACCCTGGAGAATTAAATTCAGCTAAAATTTCTCCTCTTAAGTAAATTTTAATAGATTTTGTTTCCTGAATAATACTATTTCGTGTAACATTTATTTCATTTAGGAGAAGCTTTGGTATAAACTCTGCACATTGAACAGGATTACCAATTGAGCGTTTTTTTTCAACTACTAATGTGTCTACTCCCATCTTAGAGGCTTCCATTGCAGCAGATGACCCTGCTGGACCGCAACCTATGATGAGAACATCACAAAACATTTAGCACCTTTTCCAAAAGAGAGAAATTTAGCTCTGTTTTATTCTCAAAGCTACCTCTGTAAGCTGAAGTTGCTTTCCCTAAATCATAGCAGGTTGTACTATCGATATCTATTAGAATTCCCGGGGTGCCAACCTCATAAAAATCTTCCATATGCTTTGTATAGAATGCTTCGCAACAACTCCCAACAAATGATTTTACACCCTTTGATTTAAGTTCTTTTAATGTATCTATTAAATCCTCAAAGCTAAGAACTGTTGTGACCCACATATCCTTTTCTTTGCCAAGTTTATATGCCTCTCCTATAGTGCAATTACCGCATTCTATACAATCCTTTTTATATCTGTATCCGCAAGTTGTAGACTTTGCACAATATGGAAGAAGAAGATGCTTTGGTTTCATTTCTCTTATTTCTGAAAATGTAGCGTTAACTGTGAATATGTGATTTGCCTCAGAAAGCGATATATTACTTTTCATAATTGATAACTTTTCTAATGCTTTATCAACTGCAGAAACGAAATCTGCTGCTTTTATTCCACTTATATATAATTTCTCTCTATCAAAAAATTCTTCTATTTTTTGCTCATAAATAACTGGATCTATAGAAATATTTTTAAGCTCTGCTTCAAGATTTAAGATAGATTCTGCAGGGTAAGTAAAAAAGTCTCCAGTAAATAGGGCTGATAGTATTCTCCGTCTCTTCAAGTCTAATTCCAAAGTTGTTCTTATGACTCCGCCATCTGTCTTATAAAGAGAATAAACTATATCTTTATCATTTGAAGGAAGTTTAATTTTATCTATCCATTCATTGGAGGTAAAATTATCCTCTTTTTCTTTGAGTAATGTCTCTTCTTCAGGGGTTAAGCCAGCTTCATAAAGAGTAATATTAAATTCTTCTTCAAAGCTTTCCCTAAGGAGTCTCTTTATATAATCTGTCGATGGAGTAAAGTTAGTCTCCCATCTGATGCATGTAACTCTTTCTTTAGCGGATTCAAGCTCTCTAAACTTTAGTTTCTCTATTGGTACCCGCAATGCTCGAAACATAGTCTCAACATCAAAATCTACGAGAAGTGTCCCCTGAAAAAGAAATGCATTTCCGTCACTTGCTCCACCGGTACCTGAAATCTTTCTCCCTCTAACCTCTATATCATTTCTTGGTCTAAATTCAGCGTTTATTCCTAACTTTTTTAAAGCTATAATCAATGGTTGAGACAATCTTTCAAATAATTTTGTATTAGCAACATTTGAACCGAAGAAGCCCTTATCGCAAATTATTTCCCAGCCAATTTGAGTTTCATCAAAAAAAAGTGCACCACCTCCTGTTATCCTCCTGTTTATATCTATTCCTGACTCCTTGCAAAAATCCACCCTTATTTCCTGTTTAAGACTTTGATGGTACCCTAAAAGTGCAGCAGGTGGAGAAAACTGAAGAAACCTAATAGTATTTGGTGAGATATTCTTAGATCTAACCTCTAATAGCACTTCATCCAAAGCCATGTTGTAGGATGCATTTCTCCTACCCATATCTAATAGTCTCCAATTATTTAATTCCATTTTAATCTTTACAAATTTATATAAATAAGCTCCAGTAGTCAACTTTTATTAATTAAGGGAAATACTTTACATTTTTTCAATAATGAAAAAATGTAATAACTTAAAAATATCAATAACGTATTTGGGTATTTTATTTTTAGAAAACATCACCAAAAGGAGCTGTAATCCCCCACTCTTATCAGAAAAGTCAGTGTTTACCTTAATATTTATTTATATTATTCCCTAATCTATAAAGGATATTTTTAATTTCATCTGATTCCGCTTCTACTATTGATAACAACTCTTTAGGTGTTCTTGTATCATATTGAACCTTGCAATTTGGATTAGCTGCTTTTAAATCATAATTCTTTGCTGCTATTTCTTCCGCTGGAACACTCCAGGAACGATCAAAATTTCCTCTTTTGGGAAGTAAATTAAAGAATTTCTCAAAGTGTGTCATACTCAAAGGTCGTTTCTTTGTAATATTCAGGTCAGATAGATCATAATACCATATCTCTTTTGTTGGTTCACCTCTGGTAAAAAATAATAGATTGGTTTTACTGGCTGCTCCAGCACTTACAAATATTTTTGGCGGAAGGCTGATAATGCACCAGAGGTTACACTCATTTAAGAATTTGCGTTTAGTCTGGACAAAGGCATTTTCATTCATACGGAATAAGACTCCTTCATCCATCACAATTACGCATCTACCACCAGCTTTAAGGCTGTCTATAACATGCTGTAAAAATAAAATTTATGGATCCTGCCTTATATACAAATTTTGTCTGAGCATCTTTGCCTTCTTTACCACCGAACGGAGGATTGGTAAGTACCACATCAAAAAGTCCTGGTGCATCTTGGAATAAACCACAGTAGATTTCTAAACCAGTTAGAGTGTTTCCATACCAAATATAAGGATCATCTATATCCTGAAGAACAAGATTTGCTAAAGTAATGGGATAAACAAGATTTTCTTTCTCTCTACCATAAAAGGTACTGGTTTTTAAGAGTCTCTATATCTAAGGCTGTTTTTGCCTTTTCTTTCATATGTTGGTAAGACTAGGCTAAAAATCCACCTGTTCCACAACAAGGATCGTAAACAATCTCACCAATTTCCAACTAGCTGGAATATTATGCTTACCTTCCAATTAAAATCCCTCTCTTTCATTAGTCTGACCCATAAACATTATAAACCTGCTTCACTATTTTATGCGCCATTTTATGCGCCACTTTTTTCATTTATGCGCCAAATATTTATGAGTCATTTTTACGCCAATTTTTCTAACTATGCGCCAACAAAAATGTATTTTCTCAATTCATAAATAGTATGCAAGAGTTTCTGATAATAAAACCCTGCAGTAATTGTGTAATTTCCTACGAAATGGTGCCCATTCTCTAACCCTCGTTTTTGTTCGTTTATAACATTTAAGTAATCAACTATACATATAACATTTTCATTTTTCGTGACATTTTTCGTGACATTTTTCGTGACATTTTCACTCTTTGCGTGACATTTACACAATCGTGACATTTTGCATGACTTTCCGGAAGTTTCCATGACATTACCTTGCCTTGAACTTTATTGCCTTGCCAGTTCTTTCAGAAA
>JAGPKI010000132.1 GCA_018054005.1 Caldisericia bacterium | reverse complement strand
GTGGTGGCATAGACCTTGGAGAAGATAAAGTGCGCCTTTTCGTCTGGGATGATGCCCTCGGCGAGATTGAGGGCGATATATAAAGAGGCTATGGCAAAGGCAAGCAGAATGCATACCAAAAGGAATTTTTGAAGTTTAGAAGAATAGTCTTGATTATTTTTATTCATTAATTTTTATCTTCATTAGTTGCATTAAATTATTAAAATTAGTTTAATAAATATTGTGTTATTTAAAGATAGTCTTTGTCTGCAAGAAACTATATGGATCATCAGATTGAATTATAGATTTGATAATAACTATAAGATTCTTGTTCTATAGTGGGAACAACAACATTTCTTCTTATGTTGTTTTTTATTTTATTTAATATAGTGATATCATTAATAATCAACTCCATTTTGTTTTTGAGTTCTATTGAATTACCTGCACTAAAAGTGAAACCGTTGTATCCATCTTCTATTTCTTCAGACATACCGCCTAAATCCGAAGCAATTATGGGAACATTACTTGCAAGCGCTTCATGTAAAACTAAAGAGTAGCTTTCGTAACAAATTGATGGAGTTACTAATACATCCATACTATTAAAAACATCTCCCAACTGTTCTGATGAATATGAACCATAAAAAATAATTCTTGGATCAGTTTGTGCCATTTCTTTAATCATACTCACATAATCTTCTTGTCCAGCACCCCACAAAACCAACTTTACTTTATCATTTTTGATATCATTAAATGCCTTTAATAAAACATGAACTCCTTTATGATATGCCAAACCGCCAGCATAACCAAAAACCAAATAATCCTTATTATTAATATAATTATTATTAATGATAATATTATTATATTGTATGCCATGATTAATAATATGAATATTCAATTTATTAAATTCTTGTTTATACATATTTGCTACAAACTTTGAAGGAGATACTATTACCTTTGAATTTTCTAAATAACTTCTAGCGGTTCTTAATCTATTATTAATATAATTTTCATTAAACTCTTTACATAGATTCCTGCAAGCTATCCCATTTTGGGGACCAGAGCATAAGCTATCTTTATTGGGTGACAAAATTACCTTTGGACAAATTAAAAAAAAGTCAGTCAATGTAAATATATATGGAATATTTTTCTCAATGGCAACTTTAATAAATTCATGAACCCTCATTGAATGTCCAACATGAATAATATCTGGAGATTCGTTTAGAATAACTTTTTCTGCAAAATTATGCAATAATTCATTTTCTAGAGAAAAATTTAAATCAACCGGTTGTTTCTTATACTTAAAAGCAAAAACAGGAATTCCTTTATAGGAATATTCTCTAGATAACATTCCGTTGGTTTCGTTGTCAAAAAATGTATCATTACAGAAACTATATGTAATAACTTTTACAATATTTCCACTCTTTTGCGTCATCGAAGCAATATTTAAAACAACTTTTTCAGTTCCCGAGTAAAATTCTGGATAAAATTGATGAACCAAATATATTACTTTCATAATATCAAATTCCCCGTTTCAATGCGATATGAACTGGCTCAAACTTATCTTTATCAATCATAGAACTATTTATATAACAATATGACAAATGGGCACCAATCAATTGCGCTAATTCTTTATTTATACATATTTTTATTTCTTCCAAGAGACCTTTATTAATATATTCATAGGAAATTCTTAAATAATTAAACATGATATTTGAATAGTCTAAAAACGCATTAATCAAAAAGCCACGATAGGGCTTATGAAATTTCAGATCTTCCTCTATTGATAAAATATTATCAAGCAGTTCCAAATAGGTACTATCGACAAATTTATTTTCTGATAAATTTATATTCAATGGATAAGTATAATTCTTCGCAGAAGAAAAGGTTTCTATAAATAATGATTTTATTGAATTGATATCTGTATATAACGATACATTTGATAATGCGTTAATAATAATCTCATTGATAAAATTATATGTAAAAGCTATATCAGGGATAAAATCTTTAAAATTAATCCTTGGCACTGGAAAATCGGTAAACATATCAGAAAGGAACAAATTATCAACATATCCTCTTTTTAGAAAATAACTTGCTGGCCTATCATGAGAGTGGATAATTTTGGTAGAACCCAAAAAGGCAATCTGTTTTCCGTCTTCTATAAGCCTAATCCCCAAATCTAAATCTTCAGCATAGTTAAATATATATTTATAATTCATAAAAATATTTCTTGGGATTAGACAGGCTATATCTGACAATTGTCCATTTTGTCGTAGTGAAACGTGATCATGGGTACTGGGCAATTTAAATATTCTGTCTTTGCCATTCACACCCAGAAAATTATAGTGATTCCAGCAAATTATCCGATAAAACAGATCAACATTCTCACGAGGAAATTCAGCACAAGAGACAGCGCTCACATTATTATCAAAAAAAGCATTCATCAAATCGTATAACCATGTTAAAGTTGGCGGTAGCGCGTCTTGAACAGTAAAAAACAGAAAATCACCAGATGCACTTTCTGCACCTAAATTTCTAGCGTAGGAATGTGAAAATTCTTCAGGTAGAATTTTAATAATAATGGCGTTATGTTCCTTTGCAATAAGAAGCGTGTCATCAGTACTCCCTGAATCAACAATGATTATTTCAAGTTTCTTAAATCCCTTTTGTTTATTCAAAACTTTTAGCAAATACTCGAAATTGGGACCAGCATTCTTGGTAGGAATGATGATAGATATCTTCTCATCATATAATTTTAATTCGTTTTCCAAGAAATAAGAGGAAAATACGGGTCTGTTTAATATATTTATAGGTTTATCAATTTGACCACCCTTATGAATTTCTGACATAACCACCAATTTTGTTTTTCTGAAGAAAGCAAATATTCCATGCACTCTTATATATGATAAAGACTTATTAATATTCTTTAATGAAATCAAACTTTTCAAGATTATTATTTTTTGAACATTTTTGTCTTGGATGTTAAGCTCTCTCCCCTTGTTTCCTGATTTACTTTTTCTATATTCTTTACGCTCATGCAGGATATAGTGGACTAGTGGGTTGATATTTTCCGACTTGACCGAAGGATGATTCTCGATGTAGAAATTGGTGTTAAAAGATTCCGACGGATTTCGCCCTTCTTTCCAGCCATATTTTACAAAATGCTTTAGAGGATCAATATCCGCTCTGCGGACATCTGGGTTATGAAGCAGGTAATATTTCTCATCAAACAAACCGCTGTGCTTGATTGCAAAATAATCTCTTAGGTTGGTTAGCATTACCTTCTCCTCACCAGGCGCGAGAGGCGGCGCAGAGGGCGGGTTATTTTCCAGCTGGTGCTGGAAGTATAATCCACAATCTCAAGCTGTAAGCTCTCATTTTCAACCGAAAGCTTCTGTATCTGCTCATCTCTGAGATTTATATCGGCAGAAAGCTTTTGAATTTGCTCATCCTTAAGATTTAGCATCCCGAGGTTTACTAAATTGTGATATTCCTCTAGTTGGCTAGCAAGTGCAGTGATCGCTAAATTGATATTTGGTTCAACTTGAGCTTGTTGCACGCCAAGAGTGATAATTTGATCGTAGACTTTCTGCCATTCATTGGCGTGATCCTGAATCAGCCAGTTTTGCTGCACTCGTTGCTGTGCCTCCTTAGCAAACTGCAAGCGCAGCTCTGGGCTCTCGATCAACAGCTCCAACTTGTGTTCCCACTCCTCCGGAGTGGCAGCTAAAAAACCATTCTCGCCATCATGCACCACCTCAGCGTAAGGTGGGAGCGCAGAAAACACCCCAGGCAAGCCTAAAGCAGTATATTCGAAGTATTTAATGGAACTTTTACAACAATTAAAAAGATTATTTTCTAAAGGTGCAATGGCAATATCAG